>NZ_CP178575.1:0-104322 GCF_047300805.2 Erwinia sp. LJJL01
ATATTGTTTATGGTAACAGATACGGTAACAATGCTAATGGAGATGGCTGGAAATATCGTGGGCGAGGGCTAAAGCAATTAACTTTTCGCTGGAATTATATTGCATGTGGCGAAGATTTGGGACTCGATCTTGAGGAAAAACCAGAACTACTCTTAGATCCTATTAACGCTGCATGTTCTGCGGGCTGGTTCTGGAAAAACAATAATTGTAACTACTTTGCTGACAGGAATGATATTAGCGGTCTGACGCGGCGTATTAATGGCGGATTTAATGGGCTTAAGTTAAGAACGCAACATACAAACAGAGCAATTGCTGCACTTACTCCATGATGCCCTCACTTCTGATTATTAGAGAGTTAGAGGGTTTCTATACTGAATTTTAAATTGATTCACCGGATTAAAAACATATTTATTTAATAATTCTTTAGTTCCAATCATTGTTTATGTTGAAAGTAATTATAAAGGAAAGTCTTCAATTTATTTTAGATGCCTAATCAATCACTGATTAAAAATATGCGAAACTTCTGGGTCAAGCTCTAAGGAAATAAATCAACCTGAAATACCAATAATTACCCTGCTTTAGATGGTTGTGAGTCTTTAATAGCCATGCGCTATCATTTTTATTTTTTAAGAATAATTTGGTTTGGGAGGGTTGTATTTTAAATTCTTACAATGCCAGTTTTTAGAGTAATGAATGGTGTCCGATAGAACATCATTATTTCAATCTGTATGTGGCTTTAGTTTTTTTATAATTTAAAGGAGAACATGTGTTAAATAGTGATTTTAATAATAGTAATCAGACCTGGGTAATTGATCGGCCTGAAGTAACTATTTCTAATCCACATGTTACAGGTAATGGGAACCAGCAGGTTCTGGTCCGCTTTTATGTGGAAGCCCGCGTCGGAAAGGACCCTGTTAAACTAACGGGATCTGAAAAAGACAAATTATGTCTTGTCGATTACTATGATAAAGAAACAGTTATCCCCTTTGATAAATACAATGAGCTTGGATGGAAAGCTTCCCGGATACGTGATATTCGTTTTGACTACTATCAAGCTTCAGTTACGGGTGTAAAATCAAATAGTCAGGGCACTATGGCCGGAGGTGAGGTTTTTGATTTTTATCTTTCCTGCAATGACCCCTATGCATCACCTCTTAAAATTGCTGTTAAAGTTACTGGCGATAATGGAAAGGTTTTTATTACTAACGGTGAGTCGTTTGATTCTTCTGGTGAACCTATGACTCCTGTGTTCCCCTTACCGCTGACACCAGAGATTAACGTACATCCACCAGTTTATTACGACGCTTCTCGTTTTTTACTGGGATCGCCTGTTGACATCATTGATTCGACTGATATCCCACAGGCGGCTATTTTCAATCAGGGTATTTTTCTTTCTCTCTCACCGGATGGCTCCCGCCAGCTCGCATTGCGTAAACTTGATGCGGATCCTGCGGGTATGATCCACTGGCAAACACCTGATGTTGATGACCGCACCCCCTGTTTCATTGGTTTCGCCAGTCCTGGCGAAACCCTCATTCAGTGGAATTCAGACGAAAATCAGGTCCCGACAGGCAGTCAGCCACTTCCTGAACTAACAAAAAGTTATACAGACCCCAATAAATGCATGATCGTTATGTGCGGGCGGAATGACATCAGGCAAGGCGATTATCCTTCTGGTTTTGGCGGACCATGTTTACTTAGCGTTACTGACATTCATGGCACTACGCATAAGCTAAAAATCTTATTCGTTGCCGGTCAACGAAACGAAATTATTATTTCAGACTAATTTTTACCACAATCATATGTGAGGATTTATGGAACAATTTAATAACTCTCCCAATGCAGCAACATCCTGGGCCCAGATTGATAAATTCAAAATTCGGCATGTTCATCAGCCAGAATTTGATGGTTCCGTTAAGTTATTCAACAATGGGCGTCAGCAATTAACATTTGAAATTGATGTTCGTGCACTGGATGCCAGTGGAAAGGAGGTGCTTTTAAACCCTGAAGCCCTTTCATATATTCGCTTAATTGATTATCATACTGGAGAAGAAATTCCGCACGGTAATGGTTTCACGGGTAACTGGTACAGCTCTTTCACTCATCGTGGCTATGAATGGAACCACGATATGTTTTCTTATATCGGACTATCAGCAACAGAAAATACTGAAGAGAATTCCTATAAAATTCCTAATGAAGAAGATATCCCTAAAGAATTGTCAGCAACCGGAGTTATCTTACGCGATCTGCCTGTTTCTGTTGAACGTGCCGCTGAACCAGACCTTGTAAAAATGAGTCCTGTTACCAAGTTTTTTTTATCATGTTCAGCACCATCCGGAATTAATCGAACTTTTGCAGCTAAGATTACCAGCCCGGATGGGTCCATTACTGTTACGACGAACAGTCGCGAAGCACCGGAAGGGGATCCGTCCGGTGACGGCCAGGGGAAATTTAATAGCTTTGTAACCGTCATCCCGGTACAGCTGAAAAATTTTGATATCTCCTGTTATTGTGAATTGCTTGAAGTTGGTGGTGAAGATGTACTTAACAATCAGTTAGTGCATGATGCAAAATTTATTTTTTTCTACGAAGGAAAGTTGTATTGTGAACCTGTAAATGGGATGATTATTGATTTTAACCTTGCCTTAAACTATCCCGGATACCATACGTACTTTTCTTTATATAATGACGCTGGCAAAGATGACCGTATTGAATTAATGTACACGTATGTTGGTCAGCCGGGAGAGGAACAATATAAGCATAACTGGCCGAAATATTTAACATATAATGGTGATCATGATGTTATGAGCACTGACGAATTTACCAGATACCATTTCAACAGAGTTGGTCGCCCTGAAAAGGGTAAGGTGATCATAGGCGGAGTTTTTGTGAAGGTGGATTATGTTCTTGTTAATGAACCATATGGCGGTGCAGTACGTAATTATCAAGAAAAGCTTTATTTATATGATATTTATGGAAACGGTCATCCTGTCGGCATTAAGATCGATAAGACCGGCGTAAGAAATATCGTTCCTTTTAAATGGTGATTATTTTCAGGCACCTGTCTCTTCAGGTGCTTTTTACTTATGTAATCAAAGTGGTTATTTCGCTTGTGTTATCAATCACTTCAGGTCAAGTTAATTTATCATTTATGACTTCTGCTGCGCATACTCATATGAATTTGTGCAATGGACCATACTCCGTATGACGTTTATTTTAATTCTTTAGCAAAGGTATAATTCAATGTTGAAGCAGAATATTGGAATACAAGACTATTCCATCATGGATACAGGGGCCGTACATTCGACTGCACAAAATTTTCTCAGCAGTATTGAGGCTGGTGTTGACCCGCGTACGGGACTTTACTCTGCATCAATTTCTCTGCCTGTTGGTGAAGGTAATTGTCTGCGTGGACCTGGCTCTGTAGTCTCCCTTTCATTTAGTGCACTGAACAACCGTAACACAGGTTTTGGCGTTGGCTGGGGATTATCTGTTACCAGTCTGGATTTGTCTGCAAATCTTCTGCAGCTTTCTTCAGGCGAGCGTTTCCGTATTGACCCCTGGACTCAGGGCGAGGAATGTACTTTTCCCGATCGTAAACTTGACTCGTTTTCATTGATTGTTGAGAACCCGTATCGGGCCGTTATTTCACATTACAGTTCAGGAATAATCGAGATCCTTGAAGCGCCTGATGGAGGAAGCCGCTTAGTCACAACAAACCTCATTGGCACAGATGGCAGCAGCATTTTCATGGAATGGCAGTCTTTCGGTACAGACGATATCAGGCTGATTTCTATTTATGATGATAATAAAACCGCTCTCCTGAACGTGGATTATGATTTCGTTTCGTCTCTGACGCTGCACCCAAACACTAGTTATGCCACCCAGATGTTGTTTCATTGTGAAAATGAGCGCCTCGTCCGCATCTCACTACCCACTCTTCAGACTTATAACGCATATCAGGTTAAAGCGCATGAAGAAGTTGAATGGAATTTCACTTATGAAACCACATCGTCACCAAGCTTATTGCTCCTGAATTCAGTTACCCAGCCTTTTGGAGCCCATGAACGGGTGCAGTACGATGAATCTGCCATGACACTTCCTTCCGGTGCTCCACGCAGTACTATGCCCGCAGTGATACTTCGCACGCTCTGGGAAGATGACTCTTTAAACAGAAAAGTCCATGAAAGTCAGTTCCAGTATAATCTGAACGGTAATTCAAACTACTATGGTTATCCGGCAATCAGCAACTGGCGCGACAGTGAAGATAATCTGCTTCACTGGACTGGCCGCGAGGATTTTATTTACGGCTCTACTGAAACGCTATATGACAGTGACGATAACCCGCTATGCATTACTGAACGTCAATACAACCGCTTTCATCTGATCACCCGTGAGACGTCGAGCTATACTGATTATGTACATGAAGTTTTAACAACCTATCACGACGATGTGACTCAGCCATTTGAAGCCCAGCTACCCTATTGCCAGTTACCCCGCACGGTTATGACGCGACAATGGATGACCAGTGCTCCCGAAACCGTATTAATCACAGAGGTTACAACCACCTATGATGAGTATGGTAATCTTAAAACACGTTACGACAGCGCAAGTGGTCAAACCGTTGCAAGAGAATATTATCCGCCTGCCGGTGCAAGCTGTCCGGCTGGTACAGAGCTGTGTCCTCCAGATCCGCACGGTAAGGTCCACCGACTCAAATCGCTTACACTGATGCCTGATGAACGAGGTGGCCCCGTTCGTCAGACAAACTATGTTTATACCCGCGTTCCGTTGCGCGAAGGTATTCAACAACGTACAGGCTATGCCCATAAGACAGAGTATTATATCCAGGCCAGTGGCGAAACTGTCTGGGCTACAGAGAATGGGACAACAAGGCTTATTGAAGAGAATAAGCAATATTTTTATACCGACGGGGGGGAGCAGCATGGAAGTTTACTGGAAGAGCGATCAACCCGAAATGGTCATACTGCCAAGCGAGAATACCGCTATGTCCTGGATCGTGTTGCCGGAGAACTGAATACTTATACCACTCTGACCACTCATGACGGGATCTGTGTAACCACATCTGAAACCCGGCAATTACAGACTGGCCTGACCTTAAGCACTGTGGGGTTGAATAATACGGAGACCCGCATTAGCTACGACGCACTCGGTCGTAAGGTCTCTATAAATTCAATGCCAGGAACTGAGTTTGAAGCCATAACGTCGTGGAAATACCAGATGCAGAAAGGGGAAGCCTGGCAGCAAACAACAGATCCTACGGGCCTCGTATATTACACCCGATTTGACAGTCTGGGACGCCCCGTTGTACTTGACGCTCCGGGACATGATGGTGTACCGGTAATAGTTAAAACGAGTGAATATAATTCGCTTGGCCAAGTTATTGCGGAAACTGAGGTCGATCCGGGGATGCCGGGTATTGACCCACTGCATTTAAAAACGAGTTATGAATATAACAGTCTAGGTGAAATCCGGCGTGAAATTCGACCTGACGGTGTCTGCGCTGTTCAGGAAACAGAATTCACCCTAAAGAATGGTCAGGTTGTCGTCAGTACTCTGGCCTGGCTTGAGGATCCTAACGGAGAAGAAACAGCCTATACCCTCACAGAAAAAAGCGCCGATGGAACAACGCTGCGTACTGAGAGAGGCAAACGTGACTGCAAACGTCTTCGTCATCCGGCAAATGAGATGAGCTGGACTTATGACGGACTGGGTCGTTGTCTGAGCTTAACTGACGCATGCGGACAAATTACTCTCCAGCGCTGGGATGATGAAGATCGCCTCATTGAGAGCGTTCTTCCGGATAAAACTTTAGTAAAACGGAGTTACCCGCCACACCTTAGCGACGACTATCCGGAAGCTATTTATGTGCAGCATGCTTCACTGGGAAGTGAACCAGTCATGCTGGGCCGTCGTGTCTACGATGGTCTGGGACGCGTGCTTACGGAGGAGGTGGGTGGCTCAGTCAGTTACAATATCTATGAAGATGTACAAATGAGCCCGGCCAGTACTATTCGTGCTGACGGATCCGAATTGAAAATGGTTTGGGAATCCGCACTGGGTGAAGCCCCATTAACGCTTTCTTCAGGTAATGATAACCAGCCTTATGTAGAAAACCAGTATCATCCCTTAACTGGCCGCCTGATTAAAACTCAGACCAGCGGGGGGGCTGTAAAACTGACATATGATTTGCTGGGGAATGTGATGCATGCCGATCATGCTATTATCGGTGACCAGAAACGGCAGGTTACACAGACAGTAACGCCAGGCGGACGGCTCATGCAGATTAAGGCTCAGGATGGCGTGACTACAACTTATCTGTATGACCAGCTTGGTCGTTTAGTCAGTCAAAAGGATACAGATGTCGAAGTTAATCTTTTTTACGACAGCCTGGGACGCGAAAAGGAGCGTACGGTAATTTCTGCTGATAACGGTAACCGAATTACGACCTTTACTGCTTATGACGAATTTGGCAGGCCGGCGCAGCAAACCTGGGTAATTAGTACGCTTGCCGGCGATACCACACGCTCTGTATTCTTTATGTACAGAGCAGACAATAAGCTCGTATCAAAACGCCTGGAGGATAGTGCCGGAAATATCCTGCGCGAGGAGAAAATGGAATATGATATGCGTGGGCGTCTTGTATGCCACAGTATTCTTGCTTTTGATGATGCAGAGTGGCCTCAAGATGAACAAGGCTCACTTTATCAAAAACAAGAGTTTGTATATGATGCACTGGATAATTTATTAACGGTCACCACTGAATTCCTGGATAATACGGTAAATGTCACCACCTATGGCTACGATTCTGCTGATCCTGTAAAACTGATTTGTGTTGAGAACAGCCGGGCGGGTTATCCGGGGCATAACTCTCCTCTCATTCTGCGTTATGACGAAGAGGGTAATGTGACAAATGATGGTGACGGACTCAATTTTTATTATGATAACCTTGGTCTGCTAAGCCGTATCCAGAGTGATGATGAAACACAATGCACTGAATACGAATATGGACCTGATGGAAAAGCGTGCAGGGTAGCTGAAGGAGATAGTCATGTTTATAGATATTATAAAGATGGCAAACTTCGCTGTGAAATGAGGGGTGATAAAAGCACCCGATTTATTAGGTGTGGGGAAATGACTATAGGGGAAAGTTTTATGGTTGATGCAGAAAATGAGCTTCACACTGAAGAATAACCTGAAGGTCTGATTCTTTATATTGAATAACCTGCGTTTCTGGTAATGTGGGTTATTCCGCCTTTTTAACAGAGGAAATAATGGATATGCATAATTATATCACCCAAGTTCCTATTATGCCGGGACCGGCTCTGCGTTCACGACAGACCCTGCTGTACGGCACAGACCCCCAGGGCTCCGTCACTGCGGAGGCCGGTCTCCGCACCGCCCTCCCCGTCTACGGGGCCTGGGGCACCCGCCGCCCCGGCGGCGCCACCGGACGTACCGCCTTTGCCGGCGAAGTCCGTGAGAACCACGACCTGTACCGGCTCGGTAACCGCCTCTACAGCCCACGCCTGCGCCGCTTCCTCTCCGCCGACCCCCTGAGTCCTTTCGGGGCTGGCGGTCTTAACCGCTATGCCTACTGTGGCGGGGACCCGGTTAACCGTATTGACCCGACGGGCAACAGCTGGCTTGACTGGCTCGGGGCCGCCCTGGGCATTGTCGGCGCTGTGGTGGGCACGGTGGTGACCGGTGGAGCCCTGCTCGGGGCCGCCGCTGTTGCTGCGACAGGCAGCCTGGCGGCGGCCATGTCCACCGCATCAGGCCTCGCCCTGACCGCCGGTCTTGCGCTGGATGTTGTCTCGCTGGCTGCCGAGGTGGGAGCGACCGTGGCGCTGGCCACAGGGGATAAAAAGGCAATGAATATCCTGGGCTGGGTGGCATTCGGTACCGGTCTTGCCTCTGCCGGGGCCGCTATGGTCCCCCGTGCTGGTAAGGCTGTGGCTCGTACCGGTCGCTTTGTGGGCCGCTGGCAACATCGGCTGCAGCATGCCGGCGGCAGGACGCGCAGAAAAGCATTTTCTGAAAGTTTGCATCAAAGCCCTGGTACGTCCGAAAATATAGTACGTATTGGTTACCATGGTACCAGTCAGAACAATGCGGCTAAAATCATTGAAAGCGGCTTCACAAAGGATCTGTTTCTGACAGATAGTTATTTGAATGCAAATAAATACGCCCTTGTCGCAGCAGACAGTAATTCCTCATCTCCTGTCGTGCTTGCTGCATCAGCAAATAAAAACGATATCCAAAATATAACAGCAGTACAGGTTAAGGCCTCTAACAGTTCGTATGTTCCTGAAGTGAAAGTTGATAAAAATTCACTTCGCTTTATAAATTTTGATAATGAAACGGATACAAATGCAGTTATGGACAATTTTTTCGAATTCTGGTATGAAAAAACTCCAAACCCATTAGAACGGCTTAACAGTGTTCAGCTTGAAAGGCTTCAGAGGCTAGGGGCGGAGGCGATTAATCGAGAAAACAGACGCGCAGGATGCTTTGGGTTTTTGAATTTTTTTCGCAAGAGGTAGGGGTGACTACCCCAGAGATTTACTGCTCGTTTAAAAGTTTAAGCTCACATTAGCAGGATTAATTAGACCAGACATTAATTCCAGACCATTATGCGATTTCACTTTTATAACAAAACATTATGCCGAGAATGTGCGTCATCGCCTTAATGCTTTCACCTTTAATTACTTTTGGGCCACAATATGTGTATCCAGAAAATGAAATTATCAATCCTCGTAAATTAGGGTTCTGGCCGCCAAATTTTAGTATATTGAGATAGTGGCCAGAAAATAGAAGCAAACAATACACCCATGCTTTAAATTGTGGTGTTTTATAAAACCGCCAGAGTGCTATATATTTATCAATTCTAATTGAAGTGCTTTAATCATGATGTGCTTCCGCAACTGAGTTACTGGATTAGTAAAAAAGTCGAATTCCTTTGTGCTATTCATGGCATAATATGATATTAAGCAAGGATTAAAAGATGCATAGAAAAATTATAATTCCTATTATGCCGGGACCGGCTCTGCGTTCACGACAGACCCTGCTGTACGGCACAGACCCCCAGGGCTCCGTCACTGCGGAGGCCGGTCTCCGCACCGCCCTCCCCGTCTACGGGGCCTGGGGCACCCGCCGCCCCGGCGGCGCCACCGGACGTACCGCCTTTGCCGGCGAAGTCCGTGAGAACCACGACCTGTACCGGCTCGGTAACCGCCTCTACAGCCCACGCCTGCGCCGCTTCCTCTCCGCCGACCCCCTGAGTCCTTTCGGGGCTGGCGGTCTTAACCGCTATGCCTACTGTGGCGGGGACCCGGTTAACCGTATTGACCCGACGGGCAACAGCTGGCTTGACTGGCTCGGGGCCGCCCTGGGCATTGTCGGCGCTGTGGTGGGCACGGTGGTGACCGGTGGAGCCCTGCTCGGGGCCGCCGCTGTTGCTGCGACAGGCAGCCTGGCGGCGGCCATGTCCACCGCATCAGGCCTCGCCCTGACCGCCGGTCTTGCGCTGGATGTTGTCTCGCTGGCTGCCGAGGTGGGAGCGACCGTGGCGCTGGCCACAGGGGATAAAAAGGCAATGAATATCCTGGGCTGGGTGGCATTCGGTACCGGTCTTGCCTCTGCCGGGGCCGCTATGGTCCCCCGTGCTGGTAAGGCTGTGGCTCGTACCGGTCGCTTTGTGGGCCGCTGGCAACATCGGCTGCAGCATGCCGGCGGCAGGGCGCGCAGGCATGGGGTAGTATTGATGGCTCCAGAAGCCGGTAATTCGGCACTGGAGCAACTTCCCTCTGTGGCTTTCCGGAAAATCCTTGAAAACCTTCCCGGCAGGGACATGGCAAATCTGGCAGCAACATCCTCAACGATGGCCAGCAAAGTCGCAAATAATATCCCACCAATAACGATAAATCGGATTTTTAACCCGGAGGTGATTAAGAATCCAGTCCGCGTAGGGTATACCAGTAATCCGCGGCTACATTTTGAACAAGATTATCACACCCTGCGTGCGCAGAAGGCCCTGCTTGGCCAGACGCAAGGTGTACATGCAGGAAGGTTGCAGGCGATGCTAATGGAGCAAGGCATACCACCTGCAAGCATATCTGTTAATAAATATATGGCTCCGCCGGGGTATATTCACGCAAAGGCATTTAGTCATGATAATCAATTCCTTTACAGGACTCTTGATTTTGAAGAAATTCGGTCAAGGAGTCGTACAGAGAGGCTAAGATGGAACTGGTTTCATCCGGATGCACTGCCTTAGTTTTACAACGCTCAATAACCCATCATTTTTTTACGAAAGGTACATCCCCGATAAAGGGTGAGGAAGATATTGTTTATGGTAACAGATACGGTAACAATGCTAATGGAGATGGCTGGAAATATCGTGGGCGAGGGCTAAAGCAATTAACTTTTCGCTGGAATTATATTGCATGTGGCGAAGATTTGGGACTCGATCTTGAGGAAAAACCAGAACTACTCTTAGATCCTATTAACGCTGCATGTTCTGCGGGCTGGTTCTGGAAAAACAATAATTGTAACTACTTTGCTGACAGGAATGATATTAGCGGTCTGACGCGGCGTATTAATGGCGGATTTAATGGGCTTAAGTTAAGAACGCAACATACAAACAGAGCAATTGCTGCACTTACTCCATGATGCCCTCACTTCTGATTATTAGAGAGTTAGAGGGTTTCTATACTGAATTTTAAATTGATTCACCGGATTAAAAACATATTTATTTAATAATTCTTTAGTTCCAATCATTGTTTATGTTGAAAGTAATTATAAAGGAAAGTCTTCAATTTATTTTAGATGCCTAATCAATCACTGATTAAAAATATGCGAAACTTCTGGGTCAAGCTCTAAGGAAATAAATCAACCTGAAATACCAATAATTACCCTGCTTTAGATGGTTGTGAGTCTTTAATAGCCATGCGCTATCATTTTTATTTTTTAAGAATAATTTGGTTTGGGAGGGTTGTATTTTAAATTCTTACAATGCCAGTTTTTAGAGTAATGAATGGTGTCCGATAGAACATCATTATTTCAATCTGTATGTGGCTTTAGTTTTTTTATAATTTAAAGGAGAACATGTGTTAAATAGTGATTTTAATAATAGTAATCAGACCTGGGTAATTGATCGGCCTGAAGTAACTATTTCTAATCCACATGTTACAGGTAATGGGAACCAGCAGGTTCTGGTCCGCTTTTATGTGGAAGCCCGCGTCGGAAAGGACCCTGTTAAACTAACGGGATCTGAAAAAGACAAATTATGTCTTGTCGATTACTATGATAAAGAAACAGTTATCCCCTTTGATAAATACAATGAGCTTGGATGGAAAGCTTCCCGGATACGTGATATTCGTTTTGACTACTATCAAGCTTCAGTTACGGGTGTAAAATCAAATAGTCAGGGCACTATGGCCGGAGGTGAGGTTTTTGATTTTTATCTTTCCTGCAATGACCCCTATGCATCACCTCTTAAAATTGCTGTTAAAGTTACTGGCGATAATGGAAAGGTTTTTATTACTAACGGTGAGTCGTTTGATTCTTCTGGTGAACCTATGACTCCTGTGTTCCCCTTACCGCTGACACCAGAGATTAACGTACATCCACCAGTTTATTACGACGCTTCTCGTTTTTTACTGGGATCGCCTGTTGACATCATTGATTCGACTGATATCCCACAGGCGGCTATTTTCAATCAGGGTATTTTTCTTTCTCTCTCACCGGATGGCTCCCGCCAGCTCGCATTGCGTAAACTTGATGCGGATCCTGCGGGTATGATCCACTGGCAAACACCTGATGTTGATGACCGCACCCCCTGTTTCATTGGTTTCGCCAGTCCTGGCGAAACCCTCATTCAGTGGAATTCAGACGAAAATCAGGTCCCGACAGGCAGTCAGCCACTTCCTGAACTAACAAAAAGTTATACAGACCCCAATAAATGCATGATCGTTATGTGCGGGCGGAATGACATCAGGCAAGGCGATTATCCTTTTGGTTTTGGCGGACCATGTTTACTTAGCGTTACTGACATTCATGGCACTACGCATAAGCTAAAAATCTTATTCGTTGCCGGTCAACGAAACGAAATTATTATTTCAGACTAATTTTTACCACAATCATATGTGAGGATTTATGGAACAATTTAATAACTCTCCCAATGCAGCAACATCCTGGGCCCAGATTGATAAATTCAAAATTCGGCATGTTCATCAGCCAGAATTTGATGGTTCCGTTAAGTTATTCAACAATGGGCGTCAGCAATTAACATTTGAAATTGATGTTCGTGCACTGGATGCCAGTGGAAAGGAGGTGCTTTTAAACCCTGAAGCCCTTTCATATATTCGCTTAATTGATTATCATACTGGAGAAGAAATTCCGCACGGTAATGGTTTCACGGGTAACTGGTACAGCTCTTTCACTCATCGTGGCTATGAATGGAACCACGATATGTTTTCTTATATCGGACTATCAGCAACAGAAAATACTGAAGAGAATTCCTATAAAATTCCTAATGAAGAAGATATCCCTAAAGAATTGTCAGCAACCGGAGTTATCTTACGCGATCTGCCTGTTTCTGTTGAACGTGCCGCTGAACCAGACCTTGTAAAAATGAGTCCTGTTACCAAGTTTTTTTTATCATGTTCAGCACCATCCGGAATTAATCGAACTTTTGCAGCTAAGATTACCAGCCCGGATGGGTCCATTACTGTTACGACGAACAGTCGCGAAGCACCGGAAGGGGATCCGTCCGGTGACGGCCAGGGGAAATTTAATAGCTTTGTAACCGTCATCCCGGTACAGCTGAAAAATTTTGATATCTCCTGTTATTGTGAATTGCTTGAAGTTGGTGGTGAAGATGTACTTAACAATCAGTTAGTGCATGATGCAAAATTTATTTTTTTCTACGAAGGAAAGTTGTATTGTGAACCTGTAAATGGGATGATTATTGATTTTAACCTTGCCTTAAACTATCCCGGATACCATACGTACTTTTCTTTATATAATGACGCTGGCAAAGATGACCGTATTGAATTAATGTACACGTATGTTGGTCAGCCGGGAGAGGAACAATATAAGCATAACTGGCCGAAATATTTAACATATAATGGTGATCATGATGTTATGAGCACTGACGAATTTACCAGATACCATTTCAACAGAGTTGGTCGCCCTGAAAAGGGTAAGGTGATCATAGGCGGAGTTTTTGTGAAGGTGGATTATGTTCTTGTTAATGAACCATATGGCGGTGCAGTACGTAATTATCAAGAAAAGCTTTATTTATATGATATTTATGGAAACGGTCATCCTGTCGGCATTAAGATCGATAAGACCGGCGTAAGAAATATCGTTCCTTTTAAATGGTGATTATTTTCAGGCACCTGTCTCTTCAGGTGCTTTTTACTTATGTAATCAAAGTGGTTATTTCGCTTGTGTTATCAATCACTTCAGGTCAAGTTAATTTATCATTTATGACTTCTGCTGCGCATACTCATATGAATTTGTGCAATGGACCATACTCCGTATGACGTTTATTTTAATTCTTTAGCAAAGGTATAATTCAATGTTGAAGCAGAATATTGGAATACAAGACTATTCCATCATGGATTAAGGCTCAAGATGGCGTGACTACAACTTATCTGTATGACCAGCTTGGTCGTTTAGTCAGTCAAAAGGATACAGATGTCGAAGTTAATCTTTTTTACGACAGCCTGGGACGCGAAAAGGAGCGTACGGTAATTTCTGCTGATAACGGTAACCGAATTACGACCTTTACTGCTTATGACGAATTTGGCAGGCCAGCGCAGCAAACCTGGGTAATTAGTACGCTTGCCGGCGATACCACACGCTCTGTATTCTTTATGTACAGAGCGGACAATAAGCTCGTATCAAAACGCCTGGAGGATAGTGCCGGAAATATCCTGCGCGAGGAGACAATGGAATATGATATGCGTGGGCGTCTTGTATGACACAGTATTCTTGCTTTTGATGATGCAGAGTGGCCTCAATGAACAAGGCTCACTTTATCAAAAACAAGAGTTTGTATATGATGCACTGGATAATTTATTAACGGTCACCACTGAATTCCTGGATAATACGGTAAATGTCACCACCTATGGCTACGATTCTGCTGATCCTGTAAAACTGATTTGTGTTGAGAACAGCCGGACGGGTTATCCGGGGCATAACTCTCCTCTCATTCTGCGTTATGACGAAGAGGGTAATGTGACAAATGATGGTGACGGACTCAATTTTTATTATGATAACCTTGGTCTGCTAAGCCGTATCCAGAGTGATGATGAAACACAATGCACTGAATACGAATATGGACCTGATGGAAAAGCGTACAGGGTAACTGAAGGAGATAGTCATGTTTATAGATATTATAAAGATGGCAAACTTCGCTGTGAAATGAGGGGTGATAAAAGCACCCGATTTATTAGGTGTGGGGAAATGACTATAGGGGAAAGTTTTATGGTTGATGCAGAAAATGAGCTTCACACTGAAGAATAACCTGAAGGTCTGATTCTTTATATTGAATAACCTGCGTTTCTGGTAATGTGGGTTATTCCGCCTTTTTAACAGAGCAAATAATGGATATGCATAATTATATCACCCAAGTTCCTATTATGCCGGGACCGGCTCTGCGTTCACGACAGACCCTGCTGTACGGCACAGACCCCCAGGGCTCCGTCACTGCGGAGGCCGGTCTCCGCACCGCCCTCCCCGTCTACGGGGCCTGGGGCACCCGCCGCCCCGGCGGCGCCACCGGACGTACCGCCTTTGCCGGCGAAGTCCGTGAGAACCACGACCTGTACCGGCTCGGTAACCGCCTCTACAGCCCACGCCTGCGCCGCTTCCTCTCCGCCGACCCCCTGAGTCCTTTCGGGGCTGGCGGTCTTAACCGCTATGCCTACTGTGGCGGGGACCCGGTTAACCGTATTGACCCGACGGGCAACAGCTGGCTTGACTGGCTCGGGGCCGCCCTGGGCATTGTCGGCGCTGTGGTGGGCACGGTGGTGACCGGTGGAGCCCTGCTCGGGGCCGCCGCTGTTGCTGCGACAGGCAGCCTGGCGGCGGCCATGTCCACCGCATCAGGCCTCGCCCTGACCGCCGGTCTTGCGCTGGATGTTGTCTCGCTGGCTGCCGAGGTGGGAGCGACCGTGGCGCTGGCCACAGGGGATAAAAAGGCAATGAATATCCTGGGCTGGGTGGCATTCGGTACCGGTCTTGCCTCTGCCGGGGCCGCTATGGTCCCCCGTGCTGGTAAGGCTGTGGCTCGTACCGGTCGCTTTGTAGGCCGCTGGCAACATCGGCTGCAGCATGCCGGTGGTAGACCTGGTAAACTTTTACGACAACCAGAGCTGGAGATTAATCGTATTACTTCAGATAGATTATGTGCAATAGAAGAAGGCTTCAGAAGATTTGGAGTCAAGAAAATGGATTACCCTGCATACAGGACAAGGCTCCGCAATACAGCTTTAGCTCCTGTTCCGGAGTATCTTTATCGGGGAGATTCAATGCCTTTAAGCATCGTTACTGCCGGGGATGAAAGTCGTGATGACAGGATGGTTCTTGCCCTACTACACAGTGGACGGCAATCGGGTTCAGGAGGAGCAATTCAGTCGTACACTGCCAGTCCTTATGTTGCAGAAAGGTTTGCTAAGCTCCGCGCTGGAGGTCGCGTTCATAGTATTAATACGACTGTTGAAGGACGGCAATTCGTCTCTACAGCGTACATACTTGAATATCATGCACAACGTTTAGTTGATCAAAAGTTAATACGCGGCGGAACAGTGGCTCAGGCAGTATTTTATTATTTGTCAAGCAATGAGCAGGAGTACTTCTGGCTGACAACAAAAAGCCCTTTGCAATAAATTGATTACGTCCGTCAACAAATAAAAATCATCAATACTTGCCGAGTCAATAATTTAATCAAGAAGGTTTAGATAGATAAACCATATTTTACAACAGCCTATGAAGGGTTTTCTTTCTAAAGAGAAGGTATTGTCTGTGATGTATTATATTTTAGTTCACGGACTGCACACGCTCTAGATATGGCGGTTATTTAGTTATTCTTAGCATGATACCGTTAAGTAATCATTTCTTCATTAAGAGGTAATAATGAATATAGTCAGTTGCAACTTTCCTGCCCCAGCTGTCTGGAGACAGACCCTGCTGTACGGCACAGACCCCCAGGGCTCCGTCACTGCGGAGGCCGGTCTCCGCACCGCCCTCCCCGTCTACGGGGCCTGGGGCACCCGCCGCCCCGGCGGCGCCACCGGACGTACCGCCTTTGCCGGCGAAGTCCGTGAGAACCACGACCTGTACCGGCTCGGTAACCGCCTCTACAGCCCACGCCTGCGCCGCTTCCTCTCCGCCGACCCCCTGAGTCCTTTCGGGGCTGGCGGTCTTAACCGCTATGCCTACTGTGGCGGGGACCCGGTTAACCGTATTGACCCGACGGGCAACAGCTGGCTTGACTGGCTCGGGGCCGCCCTGGGCATTGTCGGCGCTGTGGTGGGCACGGTGGTGACCGGTGGAGCCCTGCTCGGGGCCGCCGCTGTTGCTGCGACAGGCAGCCTGGCGGCGGCCATGTCCACCGCATCAGGCCTCGCCCTGACCGCCGGTCTTGCGCTGGATGTTGTCTCGCTGGCTGCCGAGGTGGGAGCGACCGTGGCGCTGGCCACAGGGGATAAAAAGGCAATGAATATCCTGGGCTGGGTGGCATTCGGTACTGGTCTTGCCTCTGCCGGGGCCGCTATGGTCCCCCGTGCTGGTAAGGCTGTGGCTCGTACCGGTCGCTTTGTAGGCCGCTGGCAACATCGGCTGCAGCATGCCGGCGGCAGGGCGCGCAGGCATGGGGTAGTATTGATGGCTCCAGAAGCCGGTAAATCGGCACTGGAGCAACTTCCCTCTGTGGCTCTTGAGAAAATCATCAAGAGCATACCCGGAAAGGATATTGATAATCTGGCGCTAACATCTAAAACAATGCAGAGAAACATCAATCAATTACCATTGAATATCAATAAAATATTCGATGTTGATTTGGTCAAAAATGCACAAAGTATGGCTGTGGTTAACCCTGGTCCGCATTATCATCCTTCCCAGCATTTAGACCTCGATCGTGCATTCCTGACTGCAGTGAGCGGTTATAATGGCGAGTTATCCGGTGTTTCACGGCACAGATTTCGTTCTGCAGTTGCAGAGGCTGGATTGACGATAGAGGATTTACAACCTATATCCTATATGTGGATGTATGATCTCAGCCTTAATGAAAATGTAAATATGTATATATTTTGGCAAAACTTTAAAGAGGGGCAACATAATCTCAATAGGCTGAGGCAGATATATCGTCCCGATTGGCGTTATTGGTTCCTTCCTGAAGCGCTGCCATGATTTTTTTCTGAATATAAAAAATTAGCAGTCTGGTTGAAGCTGCAGGCTGCTTTTTATTGGTGTTAGCACCATAACGCTTGAATAGGATATTTAATCGATACGTCTATGAATGGTACCGCTTAAAATTTTTTACTTTTGATAAAAATTAGATATTAACCAATTGAACCTTATTGCTCCTGAATTCAGTTACCCAGCCTTTTGGAGCCCATGAACGGGTGCAGTACGATGAATCTGCCATGACACTTCCTTCCGGTGCTCCACGCAGTACTATGCCCGCAGTGATACTTCGCACGCTCTGGGAAGATGACTCTTTAAACAGAAAAGTCCATGCATGGGAGACGCTGGGGCTGGATAATGCACTGGACGTTCTGGATGCCATGTTGGCTGTAATCATCCGTGACGCCAGAAAGATTGGGCAGAAAAAACGGCTCTGTTCGCTGAAGGATCTGGATAAATCAGCACTGGCGCTCGGCAACGCGTGTTCGTACCTGCTGAAAGAATAAACACCGGACGAATCAATCCGGGCTGAGGTGTTCAGCCACATCCCAAGGCTAAAACTGGCCGACATCATCGCGCTTGTCCGTGAAATTGTCCGTCCCTCAGACGATAACTTCCATAATGAAATGGTGGGGCAGTACGATCGGGTTCGTGGTTTCCTGCCTCATCTATTGCATACCGTCAAATTTTCAGCAGCTCCCGTAGAGAGCACTACCCTGACTGCCTGCGATTACCAAAGCCACGAGTTTAGCTCATGACGATAGTATTTTAACGACGCACCAAAGGAAATCATCAGCCTGCCATGGAAACGACTGGTGATTAATATGGAAAATCATATCACCCGGAGGGGATACACGCTGTGCTTTCTCAGTAAAATGCAGGACAGCCTGAGACGGCGGTATGTCTTCGTTACTGTCAGTAACCGGTGGGGAGATCACCGCAAAAAAATTACTATAGGGCGCAGACTGGCAGGCAAACCGGATCAAAGTTTATCGTTCTTTGGGGCACCCGACGAATCCACAAGACACAATAAAATCGCTGGGTCTTCAATTGGACACCCGTTACAGGCTGGTTGCCGCTCGCCTTTGCGAAAATGAGGCAGTTCAGCTGGATATTTCAGGCCCAAAGCCCTGGCTGACAATTTCTCCCCTCGCTAGTTTTGATGAACCTCTGGAACAGGAAACCGGACTGAATCCCACCGAAATGATGACCGATACCGCAGGGACCAGCGATCTTGTTTTTGGCCTTTTCTTGCTGCTGGGATACCAGTTTTCCACGCGTCTGGATGATGCCGGTGCTTCGGTTTTCTGGCGCATTTACAATGACGCTGATTATGGCGTACTGAATGATATTGCCAGAGGGCTGTCAGACCCCCGAAAAATAGTCCTTCAGTGGGACGAAATGATCCGGGCCGCAGACCCCCTGAAATTGGGCAAGGTGCAGGCTTCGGTGTTGCTCCGTTCATGACTGAAAAGTTTTAGCAGGCCTCAGCCGACGAAACTTACCGGAGGCCGGTATTCTGTTGCTTTTCCAGATGTAATCGCCTGTCAGATTGATATGCTCCCAGCCTAACGGCGACAAATGTGACAGCAGTTGCTCGTTGATCTTCATCCCTTTACGCTTCAGGGCATCGACCGCCCTTTCCATATAGACGGTATTCCACAGCGAGATAGCTGCCGTCAGCAGTGTCAGTCCACTGGCGCGATAGCTCTGATTTTCCGGTTTACGATCCCTGATTTCACCTAGACGGTGCAGGAATACCGCGCGCGCCAGCGCGTTACGGGCTTCTCCTTTATTCAGTCCCGCCTGGACCCGCCGACGAAGTGCCGGATCGCGGAACCAGTCGAGCATAAACAGCGTCCGCTCAATGCGGCCAATTTCTCTCAGCGCCTTTGCCAGGCCATTTTGTTTGGGATAGCTGGCCAGTTTTTCAGCATCAGGGATGCCGTCACGGTTCCCTGCTTTATCGAGGTTGCCAGACGCAGCACTTCACGCCAGTGAAGTTCGATCTCTTTCAGATTCAGGCTGGTCGTTGATATCGGTGACTGAAGCGCCGGGTACTGGTCCGATTTCCCTTTGATAAACAGCTTCTTGTCGTGGAGATCCCTGATTCGCGGACAGAACGCAAATCCCAGCAGATGCATCAGGGCAAAGACATGATCGCTAAAACCAGCGGTATCGGTGTAATGCTCCCTGATTTCCAGGTCGCTTTCGTGATACAGCAAGCCATCGAGGACATGGGTTGAATCCCTGACCCGACTGATTATGCAGGTGTAAAACGGGCTGTATTGATCCGAAATATGGGTATAAAACTGACGCCCAGGCTCCTGCCCATATTTAGGGTTAACCTGCCCTGCGTAGCGGCCTGAGCTGCCTGTTCTGAAATTCTGTCCATCTGATGATGAAGTTGTCCCGTCTCCCCAGAATGCCGCCAGTGGTCTTTTCCCCTGTGCATTTACCAGCTCAGCAAGAGCAGCTGAATAGGTTGCGTCGCGGATGTACCATGCCTGAATATCTTCGAGTGATGATTTGGTGCTACCTGGGCAGGCTTCCGCCATTTTGGTCAGACCAAGATTGATGCCATCCGCAAGAATAGTGGTGAGGAGCAGGCGGGTATCGGGACGGGTAATGTCATTTTTTATATGCGAAAAATGACGGGTAAACGCCGTCCAGCTGTTTACCTCGTCGAGAATTTCCGTGATTTTAGGTCGCGGTAGCATGCTGTAAACCAGCTCTGCCAGCGGTGAAACCTGTGCCGGAACGCAGTTATCCAGCGGAGAGAGTTTTACGCCCCTGTCAGATATTTCCACATCGGGCAGTTCACCAAGGGCAGCCATAGCATTGACCTCTTCAAGTCTGGACTGAAGCAGAGTCATGCGGCTGGTAATGTACTCATGATAATCAGCAGATACGGGCAGTGGCAGCGCCGGTGTGAGGTTGTAAAAGTCTTTTTCGGGAATGAGGTAATCATCAAAATTTTTGTAGCGGCGTGAGCCTTTAACCCAGATGTCCCCGGAGCGCAGCGCCCCCTTAAGCTCGCTGAGCGCACAAAATTCATAATACTGTCGGTCAATACCCGCAGGTGTAATCACCACCTTGCGCCAGCTTTCAGGGACAAACTCAAGCGGCGCTGTCGCCGGAACTTTACGTGACTGCTTCCGGTACATATCCTTGATCACAACCAGCGAATCAGCCAGAGGTTGTGCTGCCGGGGTGGCGACTAACTGTAAAGCAGACAACATGCGCGGGGCATATTTCCGTAATGTGCTGTATTTCTCAGTAATAATATGCAGCGGGTCAAAATTATTTTTTCTGGCGAGATGGCGTGTTTCCTCCAGACTGGCGACAAATTCGGGCCACGGGAGTATGTTTTCTATTGCGAGCCATGGATCGCCACCGGAATCGCGGGCATCAGACAGCGCCTGACCGACATCGATGTACTGCCTCAGTTTGGACTGGATCAGCTTTCCGGTCTGCTGAAGGCGCTCAGCCTGTGTTCTTTTGGCTTTGCTGAACAGGCTGTTCAGCATTCGCTCATGCAGCTCAATCACTTCGTCTGTCAGTGTGGCTCTGGCTTCTTCCAGCACGCAGACCAGGATTGCATGACGGCGGGCTGCTGAAAATCGGGTCAAATCCCGGCTACTCATCTTTCGGCCTTCCCGCGCCAGTTTCAGCAACCGGTTCTGGTGAATGGTACGATCTGTACCTTCAGGTAATGCCAGCGATTCAATGCTGCTGAGCCGATCAAGATGTTGCAGCACGTTCTTACCATTGATTTTACCCGGCGGTTGCAGAAGCCATGTCAGCCTGGAAGGCTGATTGTCTGATGACTCAAGTAAACGATCCAGGGCATCCCTGTGAGCCGGAGTTAACGGGGCATTCAGGGTCTGAAATACGATTTTATCGCCGCCAGCCATGGCCTCCGCACAGGTACGCTCCACGACATCAATCGCGGGGATTATCACGTTGTTCTGCCGGAGCCAGACCAGTAACTCTTCGGCCAGGAGAATACCTTTATCGGTGCGCGTCGCCATCGACAGCAGGTGTGTAATACTGTCCTGCTGTATTTTGCCGGTGAACGCCTTTACGCCAAGATAGCGGTACAGTTCGGTTAAATGCTCACGCCGGGTTGTATCCCTGCCGGAAAGGTAAGCAGGCCAGAGATCCCCGGTAAGTTTTAGCCTGCTGGCGATATGCTTCAGCAGCGCATCAGAGGGTGGGATTTTTTTATCCGGTGCAAAGCCGACATTTTTCAGGTAGCAAAGAAGGACGGCAAAACCAAAACGGCTGGCAGGTTTACGGTGAGCACTGATAAGTGCCAGATCATGCTCACTGAAATAGGCCATTCGGGTCAGCGTTAACTCATCATCTGGCAATGCCAATAATGATTCTCTTTCCGACAGAGAAAGAATCTGCCTCCTTGCCATATAGTTTCCCTCATAAATTATTCAGTGCGGTATTTTTAACAAAAATGCTTATCGCATAAGGGTACACCCTGACGCCATAATCAAAACGTGACGGCACACGATGAATGACACAACCTATATGCGATAGAATAAATGCAATAACCTAAATGAGATGATGTGGTGAAAAAATGTTCATCAGAGCTTATTTAAGGGCATCGACGGAAGATCAGTTCGCGGATCGGGCAAAAGAGATGCTGGAGTTGTTCGTCGAGGAACGGGGACATAAAATAGCCAGCTACTACCGGGAAAACATCAGCGGTACAAAACTTGACCGCCCGGAGCTGGGACGCTTACTGATGGACAGTCACCGCAATGATATTTTACTGGTCGAGCAGATAGACCGTCTTACCCGTCTCAGCAACAGCGACTGGATAACGCTGAAAAAGCAGATCGAACAACACGAGCTGCGGATTGTCAGCCTAGATATTCCCACCTCGTGGCAGGCGCTGTCAGATAAAGCCCCTTCACAGGCTGATCCGATCACCCGTGCCGTAATAGCTGCCATCAATAACATGCTTATCGACCTGATGGCGGCGATGTCGCATAAGGACTGGCTGAGCCGCAGCCAGCGCCAAAAGCAGGGAATTGAACGGGCCCATACGCTGGGTAAATACCGTGGAAAACAGGCCGATCACGAGCGGCACCAAAAAGTGCTATATTTCAGGAGAGTAAAAAAACTGAGCATCCGTGAAACAGCCGTCGCTACCGGATACAGCCTTTCTCAGATATGCCG
The DNA here is from genome assembly GCF_047300805.2 of Erwinia sp. LJJL01. Lineage (NCBI taxonomy): Bacteria > Pseudomonadati > Pseudomonadota > Gammaproteobacteria > Enterobacterales > Erwiniaceae > Erwinia > Erwinia sp. LJJL01. The sequence continues at coordinate 22,642 of NZ_CP178575.1, forward strand.
TATACAGACATTATATCCGGAAGAGGGCAGTTCCTGAATTAATGAAAAGGATTATGCTATGAATGAAAAAACAGAATGGAAAGAAATCCCGGGGATGAATATTCAATCAGACAGAGATGCCGTGACAGGTGAGAAGATATGTGCTTTTGTTATAGATCCCCAAACAGATAAAATACTGGAAAGCAATATTTTCACGCCGAATGAGAATGAAACCGGACAATATACTTGGCCGATGAAACTGGCTGAAAAAATAAATGCAAACAGCATTAATATTCGCGCAGGTGAAATGGATGAGAATGGGAATATAACGCCTATTGGAAGCCAGTACAGAAACAAATTATGGACAAAGGAAAGCTCTGATCTGATTGTATATCCCACAAACTGTTTTCTCGATAGCTGGAAAAGTGATGGTGTTATTTCCTCAGAGGGACCAGTTATCCCCGGAATAAAAATAAATGTTTCGGTAAGTAGCCTAGGTTGTAATTTATTGTATGAAGAATTGGAATTTATTACTGATAATAAGACCTCATCAAGGTATGGCTGGCCATACTACTTATCTGACCACATAAACAAGAATAGTCTATTTTTGCGAGCAGGGGAGAAAAACATAGAAACAAAAAGAATAACCCCGCTACAGAGTAGTTATAGAAACGAAGTCTGGGTGCCAAATGGAAATAACTATACATATGAAATAAAATATGAAGCAAGCGGCAATATAACACATGATGCAGAAACAGTATACAACAATGCCCTTGCGATGTTGACTGCTGCTCAGCCCCCGTCAAAGGAGGTAATCGATGGGTGGCTTAATGGATTTAGCCAAGGAAAATTCAGCGACATATCATACCCAGGAACTAATGCAGGAAGTAATACATCCCCTTTGTATGACCATTTGAACAGAACGAAGCATATTGCAAATTATATTCATTACAATCCTGTTTCAGAAAATGATTTCTATTACACGTCAGCCGTCGAAGCAATACATTTTTATACCAGCCAGGACTTTAAGACCAGTAACTGGTGGGACAGGCAGATAGGACTTGCAAAAATCGTTTCAGAAACTCTAATAATATTGACAGAAAAAAATTCCCCACCACCCTTGAACGAGTGTATTAGTTATTTAAAGAGAACAACCAACACTTCTATGGGTCAAACAGGGGCTAACCAGGCAGACTTCGCATATATACAATTACTATGGTCCATGAGTGGATGGAGAAATGAAGGACTAACATCTTTCCTTAATGAAGCTTATGCAGCTTCGGATTCGATATCATCGCTATGTTTACCCGTTACCCGGCACGGCAAGGAGGACGGCGAAGGGATCAGTGTTGATAATTCATTCAGCCAGCATAACCCTCAGTCGGGTAAATACTCCCAGTTGTATGCAGGAAGTTATGGAACTGTACTGTTAGGCAACATATTCAAAACTCAGTCTGTTCTTTATGGTGTTTTTTCTCTGAATAAAGCAGCTATCCGAAGTCTTGAAGATTTCATCATAAACGGGATGGGCTGGTTCAGTTATGCCAGATTATATGATTTTCAGGTATGTGGCCGGGCAATCAGTCGGGGTATAAATGGTAGCAATGCTTTGGCTGGATGGTGCAGACAGCTTATGAATACCACTCCTGAGCATCCGGAAATGTTGCAGGAACTTATCCGCAGAGCTGATGGTGATGAGGGAAGTAACGATTACTACCTCGGGTGCAGGGCATACTGGGTTAATGATTATCTCGCAAAAATATCGGGGAAATATTGCCTGTGGGCAAAGGTAATATCTTCAAGAACTGTCGGCGGTGAGAGTGGCAATGGCGAGAATCTCAAAGGATATTACATGGGAAGCTGTAGCTATTTTATTATCAGGACTGGAAATGAATATCGAAACATACAACCACTATGGGAGTGGCAGCGTATTCCAGGCACAACCGTAGAGCAAGTCGATAATTTCAGTTACCCTCTGATTGACTGGGGCAACAACAACTGGGGAAGTGATGATTTTGCGGGTGTCATTAGTAATGGGGAGACAGGGATAGCCTCAATGATTCTTACCAGAAAAAACGTAAAAAATGCCAAGAAATCCGTTATAACGCTCCCAGGTAAGGATATATTCGCTGGTTCTTCGATTGACAATTCATCCGCTAACAATCCTGTGTACACAAGCGTCAATCAATGCAATCTGAATGGTGATGTGGATGTTTATTTTAATGACGGAACTCAAAAGCTTATCACTTTGGGAGGAAAAATAACATCTGATAAAATAGTTGAAGTTATTCACGATGGTTTTTCCTATTGTTTCCCAACCCCACAAGTTATCACAGTGCAGGTAGGGACCCAAACAGGTAGCTGGCGTGATATAAATAAAAATGAAAGTAATGAAATTATATCAGGTGAGATTTTTTCTGTCTGGATTGAACATGAAAAAGGTAACTCGACATCATACTACTATGAGATTACAAGTACAGAAGGGGAAACACCCGCACAAAAAACGCAGGCTATATATGATAATCTAGCTCATGTTATTACTGGTGATGATAAGAAATCCGTTGCCGCTGTAATTTTCACAAATAATGGTTACGACATTGTACTATCTAATGTTAAGTTCAAAGTTATGAACTCTCTTGCCGTTATCGCATCTGTAAGAGAAGACGGCATACTGGAAATAACTATTGCTGACTTGACGCAGAAAATGGAGAAAGCTGATTTGCTTTTCACATGGGGGGATGTGACATCTTTAAGGAGCTTTCCATTACCACAAGGTGATAATAAGGGGGAAAGTATTACTTACTTAGTTTCACCCGTCACCAAGTATGAACGATGAGGTAGTCTATTTTCTAAACATCAAAAACAGAGGCTGAACAGATTATGAGCGGGGATGTATAAATCTGTTCAGTGCTCTACCTGATGTCATAACTACCCCAACAATCGCGTCATGGCTCTGAGCGCTTAGAGCCCTTCTCTCATAAGGAATTTGATCCAGAATACGAACGTCTCCCTCTACTAAACTGCCCCCCCTTCATGATCTACCTTCTTTTTGCAGTTAAAGTAGGATGGGTTCAAAAAACAGCTTTAACGTACAATAATTTTCGATATCCAAACTGACCCCTACCAAAACGGCCCACTCACTTTTAGAGATCTTCCCGCACACAGATTATGTCCCCTAAGGAGATCGCTATGCGTAAGATCCGATTCAATGAGCACCAGATCATCGCCGTACTGAAATAGTCGAAGCTGGCAGGACAAAAAAGTTCGATACCGCGAGGCCGCTATTTCCGAAGCCTGCTACTACATATGCACGACGCACTAACATGTGGACGACGTCTTTGGAATTTCAATTTCGTTGATATTTTTAACCGTGAAGCACTGGATATCGAATTTGACCTGAATATCCTGGTACAGCGGATCCTACGGGTGCTTGATAGAATATTAGCAAACCATGGATATCCGCTGGAAATGAGGTGGATGGATAACGGATCCTAACTTTATCCACCTGGATTAAAAACAAGAATATGATGGGTAATGTTTATAACCGAGCGGAGGGTGTTAATTCATTTAAAATAAATATTCTCAGTTGCTCTAATCGATAGTGTCCGTTTTTAAAGACGATGTTAAATAATTTCTTTCCGGATATTAAAGTGAAAACGTTGAGATCTTTGATAGATCAGAAGCTATTTGTCATCGAATTGCATTAGCCATGCGGGATTACTTCAGGTTTAACCAGGGTTTCAAAAAACTTTCAGCTTGTGTTTAGCTTACAAAAATTACAAATCGTCTATTTTACCAGAAGGGGATAATGCACTCATAACAGCGCTAAAGTCAGTGAATCTCAAGCTGGAAGGTAACCCTAATAGTTTAATTAAAGCTCTCAATGAATATAACCAGTTGATGACACAATAGAGCCCTGATAATTTCACAAGTGAAAAATATGACAGGCTTTTTTCACTGAATACCAGTATCAAAGAGATGGTCAAACCAATCAGATCTCCAAGACCGCGCAGGTCAGCAATGAATCAAGCCGGTCAGTGACGCTTTACTGATGGATGGGGCATACAGCGTCAGGCAGTGGCCCCGTTTTCTGCTATTTACTGGTCCGCCAGGCATCCAGCGGAGAGTGCCTGGTGCCTTCCCCTGCGGCTCATTTCCCGGATTTTCCCATACCCATCAGGATGTTAACTTCTGGAATGACGGTTTTTCCACCACACATACCGCGCGTGTCTTAACAGACTCACCAGGTTATTCTCTGCATAGAGGAAAATAGCCTGGTAACGGCCGCGCGCCGGAAAGCCGGACGCTGATTTATTGAGGTCGGTTTTTCTTTACAGATGGGCGAAAATGGTGTCAACACCCGGACAATGCGGAGATTAAAAAATTGAGCAACTTACCCCGCGAAACTCAAAAGAATTCGCACAGCGCGATCGGCGCCGAAAACGTGCCGGCGGCGGCGCGCTACTTCGACTACGGCGCGGCGGTGGCGCTGCGAAACCTCGCGGCCGCGTTCGGCACCGCCATGCCGCGTTACCTGCTGGCGCCCGAGGTGGCCATCCTGCTGTCCCACGAGCCGGACCTGAAGAAGCGTCTGCTGATCGACACGTTCTGGAACACCGGCGGCCGCCTGAACGAGGTGCTGCCGCTGACGGCGGAAGATTTTGCGCTGGACGATGCGCACGGACAACCGCTGCTCTCGCCGTTTGTGGTGCTTCACACCCTGAAGCAGCGTACGGCAGCTGCTCGAACGCGGCGTCGCGGACGCCCGACCCGGGAAGAGCAGGCCGCGCTGCGCGAGGCCGAAGCCAGCCCGCCGCGCGCCCTCCCCCTAACCGATCCTGCGTATGTGCAGAGACTGCGCGAATACCTTGCCACCGTGCAGCCGAAAAAGGGCGAGCGCATCTGGGACGTGAGCAGTCCCGACACCGTCCGTACCTGGATACGGCAGGCGGTGATGGCGGCGCAGCGCGGCGGGGCAACTTTTACGGTTCGGCCGATCACCACGAAGACGTTCAGGGACTCGTTTGCGATGCACCTGGTGCAGCACGGGGTGCCGAAGAAAGTGATACAGGCGATGATGGGGCACAAGGATGAGAAGAGCACCGAGTGGTACACCCAGGTGCTGGCGCTCGACGTCACCCGCCAGCTGGGGGTGCGGTTCTCGATGGACGCTGGCGACGCGCGTGCGCTGCTGCTGCCGTCAGGTGCCGCAGGGATAACAAACGCAAGGGATGAGTATTGATGACGGCAGAAGCAGCTGAAACCGTTTTTACCGCATGGCCCGTGGTGGCCGCTGCCGTGACCGTCACCGGCGGTCTGCTGGTCGTGATACTGACCCACCACTTTACCCGCCGGCGTGAGTTGCAGATGCTGGAAGAAAAACGGCGGCGGGAGAAGGAAGACGCCGTAGAGAAGCGCGAGGCTGAGTTCCGCTATATCAGCACCGAGCTGATCTTCAGGCTGGAAGAGTTTGCACAGAAGTGTGCCCTGGTGGCGGCAGATTACGGTGTTGCTCTGCGGGAAGATGCTGAACTGGTCGCGAGCGTCTCCGAACCCGAGCTGATGCTTGAAGATATTGACGGGGAGTGGAAGTCTGTTCCGCCCGAATTACTTTATTTCATTCGTGAGCTGCCGGTGCGCCTGAGAGCTGTCGGGCCTGTTCTTGATGAAGTTTACGATAATCTCTGGGATCCCCCTGAGAATGGCCCCTGGTTTGATGAGAGGCAAAAGCAGTATGCACGGATCGGCCTGAGCGCCATCCGTCTGGCGCGCAGGCTGCGCAGGCTGGGTGGATACCCGGAGACACGGCTTGCTGGCGGGCCACATTCTGCCATGCAGGTGATGTGGAAGGTCTACCGGCGTGAGCTTCGGCACAGGCAAATCATCAACCTTGCCACAAACGTGAGCAGGCAGGCATCAGAAGTCAGCTAAGGGTTGCTCTGGCCTCCAGTTCAGGCTACAGGCTTATTCATTTCTGGATCGTGTACTTGCCTTCGTTGGCACCGGCCAGCTTTTCTCAAACGTGACAAACTACCCTCACCAGGATTGGCCATAACATAATAGTAGTCTGTCATCGCGGGGCTGACTGCTGTGACAACCCGCCATCAGTATTCTGACAGGAAGGTTATCTCCATGATTCGCATTAGACCGTGACAAGTTGCTCTCAGTAAAATGTGATGCCATCACCCTATCCTCGTGTTCATGTTGTGACAAATTGCCCTCATAGCCACAGCGCTGTGTACCTGACTTCCTGACAGGCACTTAAAAGTTCTCACTTAATAATGAAGCCCTGTCGTCGTTCATCAGGTTCAGGTGTGACAAACTGCCCCTGCAGTAATGCCAGATTTCAGAATCTGGCAGAAATGACGGCATGCTGTGAGGGTTGCTGAACTCTGTTCAGCCTGACGTATCCCACTTTCCAGTTCTGTGGGAACATCAGTCAGTGATTCGTCCTGTGACAATCTGCCCTCTTCTTCTCGATGAATATCTCTAACCATGAAGATAAAGCCCGGGTGCAGGTGTGACAAACTGCACTTACCGGGAGCAGTGTTGAGAGATCAGTTTCAGAGTGTTGGTAAATGGAACTGCTTCAGGAAGAGCATCAAATGCGACAATCTGTATTGGTGCAGCACAGAACAGTCGTTATGGGGCAATATCTGATTTGCCGTGGCGAAGACGGAATGTCCTGACATGGCGACACGGAAAACAGAACTGAGTGCCGGATGTCACACTTCGGTAAATGAAAAGATGATGTGGGTGGTCAGTCGTCCTGATTTCTTTTCGATATAGCTTACCGTTAACGGAGTGCGGCGATTGATTTCTTCGACTACCGGGATCAGGAATCTGCGTCGAAAATCGGGCATGCGGGTATAACTCTGTGGCAACTGATAGCGCTCAATCATCCATTCAATACCCAGTATGACGGTACCGTATGTCTTGTCGCCCCGGTACTGACAAAGAGACTCGTAGAGTCGCATAGCATAGGGACTGGTTATCTCGCGGGTTTCTCCCAGGCGGAACTGGGTAAAACGGTTCTGCAATCCGACAAAGTAAGGGATCAGATACGGGTTCAGATGAACGCTGTAGAGACCTCGTGCAGGGCTGTGCGAACGTTTGATAAACCAGGGAAAAGACTCGTAGCCCTTTTCATCTCCCTTATCCTCTTCTGGCCGGTAAAACACGACTTCTTTACCGACAAAATTCTTCAGGGCGTTACGAATATCTTTACTTGCTTCTGCAGAGGTCAGCCCGAAGGTTTTTGCATAGTGGGCTACGGCAATTTCGCACTTACCGTCGTGGAAATCTTCGCTACCTGGGGTTTCAGTTCTGCGGATCTGGTCAACAAACAAATAGAGCATGCGTTTCTGATCACGAGACAAACTGTAAGCGGCCTCCGTCAGTTCATTTGACTGCACGATGCGCTGACCCACTTTTCTGGGTTTATCGGCCAGTAGTATTTCAGTGGTCATCGGGTGTCATTTGCTCCGGTGTCGTGACAAGTTTTAAGGTTGTCACGCTGTCATAAACTTGTCAATAACTCTATGTTTTTAAAGATAGTTAAGGGCAATTTGTCACACTGTTGAGGGCGAATTGTCTCAGCTTAACCCGGTTTTGAGGGCAGTCTGTCACAGCATCAGGGCATTTTGTCACGTTAACTTCTTTACAGGCCGCGTCAGCTCTGGGCTGAGAGCCGGCTAAAAAGGTTTAAAAACAATATAAAAAGATCTCTTAAAAATATGAGCTGTATATGTGGATAAATACGCCTCCCCGGAGACTAACGCGCCTTCGGCTTGTTCAACCTGAGACAGAACCATAAACCATTATGGTTCTGTCTCAGGTTCATTATTTAAACCCAGCTGTCTTACCCTCAGCCTTTCAGCACGCTGAGGAATCATCCTCATGCAATATTTATAAGCAAATGTTGATTTTTAGATTCATATGCAGGATTATTGATTTTATGGTAATTTCCTACATAAAAGGATATTCAATGAGTACTGAATCACATCAGGCTGAAAAGATAGCGGTTCGCGCAGGAAAGATGCTTACGGCCTTAACAGACCAGATACAAGCTCAGAAACAGGAATTCAGTGAAGACAGATACTTTCAGGTTTATGCTAAAGCTGCACTGTCCAAGCTGCCAAAGCTTACCCGGGCTAACGTTGATTATGCAGTGAGTGAGATGGAAGAAAATGGTTATGTTTTTGATAAACGTTCGGCGGGTTCGTCTACAAAATATGCCATGACCATTCAGAATATTATCGATATTTATCATCACCGCGGCGTACCCAAGTACCGGGATCGTCATTCGGAGGCACTGACCGTATTTATCGGCAATCTGAAGGGCGGTGTATCCAAAACTGTATCAACAGTGTCCCTCGCGCACGCTATGCGCGCTCACCCTCACCTTCTGCACGAAGATTTACGAATTCTTGTGGTTGACCTCGATCCGCAGTCTTCTGCCACCATGTTTCTGAATCATACTCGCGCCGTGGGCATGGTTGACACAACATCCGCGCAGGCAATGCTACAGAACGTCAGTCGGGAAGAACTGATTGAAGAGTTCATTGTGCCTTCGGTTGTTCCTGGCGTGGATGTGTTACCCGCTTCAATTGACGATGCTTTCATTGCATCAGGATGGGAACAGCTGTGCCTTGAACATCTTCCAGGACAGAACCCGCATGCTGTATTAAGACAAAACATCGTTGAAAAGCTTGAGCACGATTATGATTTCATTTTCATAGACAGCGGTCCTCATCTTGATGCTTTCCTGAACAATGCCATAGCAGCTGCTGATGTTCTTATGACACCGGTCCCGCCAGCTCAGGTGGACTTCCACTCAACGCTTAAATATCTCACCAGATTGCCAGAACTGGTCAGCATTATTGAGTCATCAGGATGTGAATGTCGTCTTCTGGCAAACATTGGATTTATGTCGAAGTTGTCTAATAAAGCCGACCATAAAATGTGTCACAGCCTCGCAAAAGAAATTTTCGGTGGCGACATGCTTGATGCTGCTTTACCCCGCCTCGATGGGTTTGAAAGATGCGGAGAGTCGTTTGATACGGTGATTTCTGCTAACCCTTCAACCTATGTTGGAAGCAGTGAGGCCCTTAAAAACGCACGCGCGGCGGCAGAAGATTTTGCAAAGGCAGCCTTTGACCGTCTTGAATTTATCCGGGTTAACTGAGGTATTGTATGAGTAAATCACGACCTACTATTGGACGCACATTCAACTCACCTGTTCTTAAAAGCGAACCATCTGCTGAAGAGTTCCAGCAAATATTTACTCTGACCTCTGGCAGAAAAGTGCGTTTTACGCTTATCAGGGTATCTGCGCCTGATGTTGAACGAACTACATTTGTGGTGCTTGAAAATAATGGTCGCGACCAGTCAGCACTGACCGCTGAATCGCTCAAAGACATTACCCGGACCATCAGGTTACAGCAGTTTTTCCCGGCTATTGGCGTCAGAAAAAATGACGTTATTGAGATCCTTGATGGCTCACGTCGCCGCGCATCAGCGATTCTCAGCAAATGCGGGCTGGATGTTCTGACTACTGATGAGAACCTGACGCCGGCTGAAGCACGTGCACTGGCAAAAGATATTCAGACTGCTCGAGAACATAACCTTCGTGAGGTTGGGTTGAGACTGCAGACCTTGAAGAATAGCGGTATGTCCCAGAAGGACATTGCAGAAGCTGAAAATCTGTCCCAGGCCACTGTTACAAGAGCACTTCAGGCAGCAAGCGTTCCCCTGGAACTTATATCAGTCTTCCCGGTGCAGGCCATGCTTTCGTTTGCTGATTATAAGTCACTGCTGAGCATTGAGGAGATCCTGTCCGTTAAAGGGATTGAATTATCTGAGTTGATATCAAACCTTAGTGAGGTTTTCAGGGGCATCTGCGATGATTCATCACTTGCTGATGATGAGGTAAAGAACAAACTCATCGCGGAAATTCGAAAAGAGGCGTTGGTTATAGGCTCTTCATCGGTCAAAGACAAAACGGTCACTACGGCAATCTGGAAGTTCGAAGATAAAAACCGTTACGCGCGAAAGAAAACAAAAGGCCGGATGTTCAGCTATGAATTTAACAGACTTTCTCCCGAGCTTCAGACCGCAATAGACGAGGCGCTTGAGAAAATACTCTCTGATCATCTTGAAAAATGATTTGTTCTCCATCTGTTTTTCATGCCTAACTATATGATTAATTGGTTTTTTCTCTGGAAATTTCAAGGTGAAATCTCCAGAGGAAACCGCCATTACCTGGATATCAAACCTGCTATCAACATTTTTCATGCTTCATTTTTGAGAAAACTCTCCACCCAAATTTCATACCTAACTTATTGAATATAAATATTTTCATCAAAGAATTTCAGGGTGAAATCTCCATGCTTTTCATCATCCGAATGGTTTTTTTGCACGCCAATTCCAGCTAAAGTCTGGCGACTGGAATGTCTTTCCAGCGGGTTGTCCATGCAGGTGAAAGCATCTCACGTTTCATCTGCCATTCCGGGGCAGTGCCCTGACCGGCAAACCACAATCTACCCAGTCCCGAATTATTGACCTTGTCCAGAACGGACATCAGCTGAGCACTGGCAGGACGGGGAGGGGAATTGTCAAACAATGCCAGCTGGGCCATTGAGCCCGAACTGAAATCACCCAGCATCACACCGGCCTTTGCATAGCGGTGTCCATCGCGCCAGATATGTTCGAGACCCCGCATGGCCGCCGCAATAATGTCCCGGGTATCCTGAGTGGCCACCGTCAGCTTTTCCCCTGCCACGTTGCCGTAGTAGGGTTCGCCCTGGGCGAAGGGTGAGGTTTTAATAAAGGCGGAAATATGCTGACAATACTGGCCTTCCTGGCGTAATTTTTCCGCCGCACGCTCCGCATGTTTGCAGACAGCCTGACGCATATTTTCAAGCGTGGTGACCCGTTCACCAAAGCTGCGGCTGCAGACGATCTGCTGTTTCGTTGGTGGGACTTCTTCCAGCGCAATACATGACTCACCGGCCAGTTCGCGCACCGTTCGCTCAAGCACAACGCTGAAATGCTTCCTGATAAAGGCAGGGTTGCTGCGCGCCAGGTCGAGTGCGCTGATGATACCCATGGCGTTCAGTTGCTTGCTGAGCCGGTGCCCAACGCCCCAGACCTCCTCAACGGGCTGGTGAGACAGCAGTTTTTCCGTGCGTGCAGGATTTCCCGTGGTCAGTGCCAGTACTCCCCTGAACTGAGGCCATTCTTTGCCCGCCCATTGCGCCGACTTTGCCAGTGTTTTTGTCGGTCCCATTCCGACACCCACCGTAAGGCCGGTGACTGCTTTTACACGAGCCCGAACCTGACGGCCAAAATCCTCGAATGCCATCACCCGGTCTATGCCGGTAATCCCAAGAAACATCTCATCAATACTGTACTGCTCCACGGCGGGGGAAAGCTCTTCAAGTGCCGACATGACGCGCTGGCTCATGTCGTGGTAGAGCGAGTAATTTGATGAGAATACATGTAGTTGTGAGCTGTAGGACTGCGATTTTATCTGGAACCAGGGTTGGCCCATTTTGATGCCCAGTGTTTTACTTTCTACCGATCTTGCGATCACACATCCATCGTTGTTACTCAAAACGATAACAGGTTTGTCTTTCAAATCCGGTCGGAACACCTTTTCGCAGGACGCATAGAAACTGTTGACGTCAGCCAGCGCAAACATGGTTTACCCCCGTGTGGCGTGAAGAAACCAGGTCACCACACCGAATATTTCCAGCGCGTCCGGTTCCGGGTAGATAGTGGAGAATGAGGTGTTCATCGGTTGCAGTGCCAGACAGGGGCGAAGCTGCAGAACTTTGACGGTGAACTCCCCATCCACGGCGGCAATCACGATGTCTCCGTGAGCGGGCTTCTCCGACTTGTCGACGACGAGAAGGTCTCCATCCTTTATGCCGGCGTCAGTCATGCTATGACCAGAGGCTCTGACAAAATACGTGCTGCTGCGGTGGCGTATGCACAGGTCATTCAGGTCGAGCATCTCCTCGACGTAATCCTGAGCCGGGCTTGGAAACCCAGCAGGGCAGGTTCCTCCAAAGAGGGGGATTTGGAGTGTCTCTGTGGGCAAAGACGGTGGAGTGAGGAAAATCAGCGGCATAATAGATTCCAATAATACTGTATTTATATACAGTATATCGCAAAGAATAATTTTGCCAGTGATTTACAATACGCTGCCCCGGTGGTTAGCCGAACCACAGGCTGGAAGTCGAATCAGGCTAAAATCTGCGACTTGGTCGCGGCGCTTGCCGCATTGCCTGCAGCGCCCGGTGCGTCTCCTGCGCACGCTGAGTCCGACGCGGAGTTGATAATAAGGTGGTTGATTTTTAATCATCTGTGGGGTGCGTTACCGACTCGGCGTACAGGGCGGGTCTCCTGTGGAGACTCTGCTTTATCCACAGCGCTCAGGGCGAGTTATCCACGCATTTTGTGGACAGCATCTCCGCCTGTCTCTCCTCATTTTTCCTTATCTGATCCTGCATCATCGGCACGCCGCCTTAACTGGGATGGCTATGCGTATGGCTGGGGCGGTGTCGTGGTGATGCCCCTTCTGAACATAGAAAAGAACAGAACAAAGGAGACGAACTTAAAGGCCGGGGGACTGGTTCTTAGCCACGCACCACATAGATGGAGGTGCGTGTTATGTTAGAGCCAGTGATAGTAATACTTAACTTTGCTGCGGCAGCATTGCAGCTTATCAACTGGTTCCGCTAAGGCTCCGGAATCGGGTGCGAACCCGGTAAAACATCAAAGTTTATAGCCGTCCTTCGGGGCGGCTTTTTTGCTCTTACCTTTAGTGCAGTGTGTATTTCTTGTGCATGTTAACGATTTCAATTACTATGTATTAAGTGTAATCGTTAAGGAGGTTTCTCATGAACACCGTTCAGGAAAAACACCACGTTCAGAAATACCCGGATAATCAGGCTGCGGCGCTTCGCCTGGAAAGCTTTGCGGAAGAACTGGCGCAGGATATGCGTGCCGGTTCAACGTCCGTCACTCAGAATACTATGGGGCAGACCGATGCGCTGTTTGCCATAGACGCTATCGTTCAGTTCATGCAGCAGCGGGCGCTGAACGCCATGACGCCTGAAAAGAAGAAACTGCTCCGCCGTAAGGTGAGTAAGGCAAAATTCCTGCAGACCGTTGAACAGGACGGGGGGGCGTATACCTCCGCTGAAACGGCTGAACAGCTGGGTTGCTCAAAAGTCACCGTTAAGAACAAGAAGGACGCGCACAAGCTGCTGGCGCTGAATATGGACGGCGAATTCTGTTACCCGGTCTTCCAGTTCACCGGTGATGCCGATGTCTCTGAAAACGGCGTGCTGAAAGGTGTGCCGGAGCTGCTGGCGCAGCTGCAGGGAATGAGCGACCGCATGCAATACTCGTTCTTCCTGGAAGAGCGCACCACGCCGCTTAATGGCCTGAAGCCTGCAGGGCGTACATACACCGTGGCCGGGCTGCTCAAAGAGGGGCCGGATGCGGTTCTTATGGCGGAAATTCACCGCCTTGCCCGCCTGTACGGGAAGCAGGACGCGGCATAATGAAGGGGGGCGGTGCCCCCCTTTAGTACGTTTTACTCTTCTACCGGAATGCCCAGTTCGTACGTCATAATTTCCGCCGCGTCTCTGCCCTGATGCTCAAACTCGCTGAGACGGACCTGAGCCTGCGTCCTGGCCATGCCGCTGCCGCCGGGGGCATCATGCCAGAGCGCGTAACACGTTTCTGTGGTCACGTTGGACGCGAACTCGATGCCGTTAAGTCCCGCCGCGTGCGCCTGCGTTGCCAGCGCCTGCGTCACCTGTCTGGATGCGGTGGTCAGCTCATGGAGCGTGACGTCCGTTTTCATGACCAGCTGTGACGTCTGCAGTAGCCTGATCTCTCTCTGTCACCAGGCTACCCATGACGTAGCGTTCAAGATCGGACTCGGTCATGCCCTTGCTCTTCTGAAACACCTCTTTCATCGCAGTGCGGGGCTGAACGGCCGCGTACATCGTCCCGTTCTCTCCGTCCGACAGTCCGTAACGCGTATCCGAGCCGTTACGATTGAAAAAGGCGCTGTTACCGCCATGTTCGCCCTCCTGCAGTCGATACATACTGCTGCCTGCAGGAAGGGGACTGCTGCATGATCTCAGCACTGTGTCTGTCAGCGCGTTGATTTTTACAAGCGTCACGGTGTCCCGAGCGGACTGCTCCGGGCTGGATTCCTGACCGATGGCCAGACTAGCGTCGTCGTCGTGTTTTACTCCTGTCATCGATTTTATCTCCTGAAAATTGTTCCGGATTCTCGTAAGCCATAGGCTTAACCTCCACTGATTGATGATCTGCCCGGTAATCTGTCCCCGGGACGTTTTCCCCTGACTGCGGGGAGGTAAATTCTATAGGGATCATGAACGTGAGTAACCTGCTTCCTGATGTATTCGCGTCAGGAGCCGTGAAGCGTTCCCGGCAGATGCGGGTAATCAACAGGAAAATTGTGAACGGGGGGTGACACCTTTTGTGCGTTACTTTTCGGGGCAGCAGGCCGTCAGGCTTCTTTCAGCACGAAGGTATCAAGAATACAGGGGCGGGTAATCTTGTAAGTCTGGAAGGTCAACACGTCAGGTGATAGCTTATGCTGGCCAGCCAAAAGCTGCGGGCTTTTTCATTGTCTGATAAAGTTTTCGATCTAACCAAAGCCCCGGTTTATAAGGGCTGCGGGCGGGGTGGACTACGAAATCTGAAAATCCTATATGTTGTATGGTTGCATCTCAGAAGCACTATATCTAGGATAGGCGTACAGAACGGAAGGCTGATTTTTTCAGTGATTTCAGGTGGTAGGGGTTAAAGCGCAGAAACAAAAAAAACCGCAATTAAGCGGTTTCTTGTAAAAGAGTGGCATCACTGTTCAGGAAATGCCTCTCTTGGGAAAACTCCGGTTCTCAGGCTGAAGTATTCCAGGCGCTGAAAGCGATTTTGCGATCGCTTCACAGACAACTACTCCTGAAAATGAGTATACGTGCACATTATGCAGATTCAACAATTTTGTTTGCATGGTTTTTAGGGCGCAAAAAAACAGCCTTACTATTCTGCGATTCTATTTTGTGATTTTTACGGTCGTACCGCCAGGATTCTCAGCCTGGAACCGGTGATGCTGGAACGGCCAATGCTAATCCCCGCTTCACAGACAACTACTCCTTGTTGTCAGTAACCTGATGTTCTGCCGGTGCGGCCATCAGGAGCGGGTTCTTGTGGGAACGACGATGAACCGACAATCTACTGTACTGATTGCGCTTCTCCTGGCCCTGAGTGTGATGCATCCCGGAAGTGACGGGTGGTCTGTTAAGACCACGATTCACTCCCAGGTCACAATCAGCCGCTGAGTGACGTGTAACGGGTGACGCCGCCTCCGGGCGGCTTCATTAACGCATTCCTCTTCTTTCACTGCTTCCACTTCGCTTTTCACTTCGCCGCGCCACAGAACCTTCTGAACCCGTCTGCGATCCCGAATTCCCCCATTATTTCTGCCCATCAGTGTTGTCGTGCTGCCTTCCTGCAGGACGCTGTTTAGCACGTTCGCCACGCTGCTTTTTGCCTGTCGGTGATAGCAGCTGTGGAACGACAAAGGCGCTTACCCACTGAATCTGGCCCCCTTCTGCTCGCCACCCGTTCCGGGCGGGTCGTCGAGCCCTACTTCGCCAGGGCGTCCGCTCGCGGTCGCCAGTCTCCGCCGAACCGCAAAAGGACGCGTTTCGTGCCTGGCGGCTAGGGTCTGATGGCAAAGTCCAGGCCAACCCCCGCAGCCGGCCGCTGCCGGCGCCTTTCACTGGCCACTGACGTGGCCGCTGAGGACCGGACGGCGTTAACGCCGTCCCGGGGGCGTGCCCCGTTCACTCCCGGCATGACTGATGTTCTGCTGAGTTCCCCCGCCGCGCAGAAATTTCCCACGCGGGGGACGCGATGCAAGGGCCGCTCCCGCTTAACGGCTGCTCCCGATCCCTTCGGGCTGCGGCCTTGCCGTTTCCCCTGCATCCCGCCTTATCCCCGAGTGGTCGTTCTGCTCTCTGCGGCGCTGGATCTCAAAGAATCATCACTTATCACCACAACGGGAGAACAAACATGTCACAGCACAACGTCAACCTCGCAGCACAGAAAACTCAAGAATCATCCACTTTTAACGGCAATGACAGCGTAAATCCGGCGGGGGAACTTGTCGGCGACGTGTTTTTTGCGCCCGTGTCGGCTGACCTGGTCGATAACCTGGTCAGCTGCTATACGCAGATGCGCTCAACGCTGACAAATATTGCTGACGTGGTCAGTGAAGGGGTGAATGCTCAGGCCGTCAGCTACTTTATCAGGGGCAATCACCACGGCCAGCGGGGCTACATAATGCCCGTGGAAAAAATTTTCGAGCTGCAAGGGGCGGTTGCCTCGCTGAATGCGGAATACTGGGCCAGCGCGCTGGCGCTGACTGACGTTTACGAATACATGCCCAACGAACGAAGGAACGAGTGGAACGACCAGATCAGTGAGATGAAAGCGCCGGATTTTGACGAAGCCACCGTCAGGGCCACGCTGCATGAACTCCTTTTCTCCCGTCAAAAATTCTTCTCCGAGCGCGTCGATGGCATTTTTCGCAGCCTGTCGGGGGAGCATATCACTAACCGCCCGGAAGGATTTGGCAAGCGCATGATCATCGCCCGCGTGTTCAACGAGTGGAATTCGCTGGACCATGAGCGCAGCGGCTACGTTGACGATCTGCGCAAGGTGATTGCAAAGTTTATGGGCCGCGACGCACAGGGGCTGCGTACAACCGATAAGGCGCTGAACATTGCCCGTCGCCGCGCGGGTGAGTGGGTGACGCTCGACGGTGGCGCACTGCGCGTGAAGGTTTTCCTCAAGGGCACCGTCCATCTTGAGATCCATCCAGAGATGGCCTGGCGTCTCAATGACATTCTGGCCTTCCTTCATCCCTTCGCTATCCCCGCTGAACATCGCCGGAAGCCACGGGCAAAATCAAAAACGGTGGAGCTGACGTCGAAACTGCTGCCCTTCAGCGTGCTGACGCAGCTGTCCGAACTGGAAGCCCTGCGCCATCAGCCTTACCGCTATGAGCGCTGGGAAGAGCTACGCGGGCCGGTGACAACCAACCCTTATAACCGCCGCTTTGCATCAGTATCCGGTGCGGATACCGCCGCCCGTAAAGAGGCTGAGCACGTCCTGATGAGTCTCGGCGGGGTTCGCATGAACGTTAACGCGCTGGTCTGGTATGAGTTTGATTACGATCCGACAACCGCCATCGAAGACATCCAGCTTTGTGGCGCGGTGCCGGACGTGAAGACCCACCAGTATTATCCGACCCCGGAAGGGCTGGCCGCGCAGCTGGCTGACGATGTGGCCATCAGGGCGGGAGAGACGTGCCTTGAGCCAAGCGCGGGTATGGGCGGTCTTGCAGACCAGATGCCAAAGGCTCAGACAACCTGTGTAGAGATTTCACCGCTGCACTGCCGCGTGCTGGAGGCAAAAGGGCACCGGGTGATAAATGCCGATTTTCTGGCGTGGGCAGAACGCACGGCGGAGCGCTTCGACGTGGTGATGATGAATCCGCCATTCAGCGAGGGGCGTGCCGTTGCGCACCTCAACGCCGCCGCTGAACTGGTCCGCGCCGGTGGCCGTATCGGGGCCATTCTGCCCGCAGGCAGCGACAGAAGAGGGTTGCTGCCGGGCTGGGACTGCAGCTGGTCAGAGCCGCATCACGGTGAATTTGCCGGGGCAGGCGTGTCGGTGGTGCGCCTGGTGGCATACCGCCCGGAATAACGGAATGAAGGGGGCAGGCGTATCATGCGTGTGCAGCTTCCGCCCTGATGACCCCCCGCCTGTGACTTTACAGACAAATAATGAGCGTGAG
The DNA here is from genome assembly GCF_047300805.2 of Erwinia sp. LJJL01. Taxonomy (NCBI): domain Bacteria; kingdom Pseudomonadati; phylum Pseudomonadota; class Gammaproteobacteria; order Enterobacterales; family Erwiniaceae; genus Erwinia; species Erwinia sp. LJJL01. Next base: position 40,541 of record NZ_CP178575.1, read on the forward strand.
GAGGGGGAATGGGAAGCTGACGGGCTGGCTCCTGTCAGGGGATCGGTCAGCGCTGACAGCTGCATACGGTGAAAACACTTCGGCAGCAGGATGCAATGCGGGCGCGGGAGGCCGTTAATTATCATCGCGTGTTGCAGATGGGCGTCATCTGTTGTGGTCAGCTAAAAGCGGGGCATTAAGTTCACAATACGATCGCGACATGTCTAACTGACGGTTGTATCTGATAATGGGAACAGGTCGACGTGTCTTGCCATATGCATTCGGTGGTGCAATACTTGTAATGACATTTGTATTTACAAGAGGTATTCCATATGGGTAGCATCAATTTACGCATCGACGATGAACTTAAAGCCCGTTCTTACGCTGCTCTTGAAAAAATGGGGGTAACACCCTCAGAGGCACTTCGCCTTATGCTTGAGTATATCGCGGAAAATGAACGTTTGCCGTTCAAACAGACCCTCTTGAGTGATGAAGATGCTGAACTTGTGGAGATAGTGAAAGAGCGTCTTCGCAATCCTAAGCCAGTACGCGTGACGCTAGCTGATCTCTGATGGCGTATTTTCTGGATTTTGACGAGCGGGCACTAAAGGAATGGCGAAAGCTTGGCTCGACGGTACGTGAACAACTTAAAAAGAAGCTTGCTGAAGTGCTTGAGTCGCCACGGATTGAAGCGAACAAGCTCCGCGGAATGCCTGACTGTTACAAGATAAAACTCAGGTCATCAGGCTTTCGGCTTGTTTACCAGGTCATTGATGAAAAGGTTGTTGTATTTGTTGTTTCCGTAGGGAAAAGAGAACGTTCAGACGTTTATACTGAAGCTGTCAAACGTATTCTCTGAATGACAGCAGGGCATCTTGATATCGAACAATGATGCTGCTTCTGTTTTTGCTGCGTAAGGCTCTCAGGATTAAACCGCCCGATGCCCCTTTTCAACTGCAACTAAGACCTGGACCGTTCGTCCTGCGCCCGCTATGTGAAGTCGTACACGACCTGAACAATAACCGTGTTTTCTCCTTTCAGACTGCCGACATATATCGTTTCCTGCGGATCTGCCCCCTTCCAGCACAAGGTATCTTCGTCACAGTCGCCCTGCTTCTGGTAGCCAGATGAAGATAAGTATTTATTAATTTCGTCCGTGTCTTTGCTGTCATAAAACTTCACGGCATAGACATGGCTGGCCGGACCGGTCACGTTGGCAAAATCGAAATCATACCGCTCAGAAATGCGCGGCATTTTCTTCAACACTTCGGGAGTGTAGAAATTATATTCCCGACTATCCTGCTGCGTGTAATGGGCGCTGCCTGCAAACTCCATCTCAATCCAGGGTCTGGCAAAAGCCAGTGCTGCGATTCCGATAACAATGGTGATACTGGCAATCTTGAGCGATTTACGCATAGGGTAAAGATCCTTCTTTTGCGTGGTCGATGTAAGATCCATCCGCTGAAGCGATACCGACTAAGCCAGAGCGGAAGTCGTTCCATGGCCTGATGGTTTGCATGAAATTTGGCAACGCGCCCCGGCGTGGTGACAGGTGTGGGAATTTTTCAGGGTCCGGGAACAGCAGTGGTGAAAATGTGTCATTTTTCCATGAGCCAATCCTGCCATAGTAATCCCAGCGCTTCAGCGCTTCCTCTTTACTCACGGGCCGTAGCATCTGAAAGGGATTACTAATGGATACGACGCGGTAAAAGCCAAGAAGGTCGGATACGAGATCTTCCCCGCTAAATCCGCTGTCGGTGGCAAAATTGAGAGGAACGGACGCCTGTAGCCCTTCAAACTTACGGGCTAATGACATCATCATGCCAAGCGCGATGCTGTTACGTTCGGCGTATGAACGGCCACGTTTAATGCGCCACGTAATGAATTTACCCATCTTAATGGTGCGGGTGGGATCGACCATTGACTGGGAATAGCTAACGTCATAGCGGTCCTGCCTTCCTGATTCCCCTGCGTTAATTGCAGTGAGTAGTTTCCGTATATCAGTGCCCTGTGCGTGGCCAAGGTCTATCCAGCCCAGCACCTCAGTATAAATCAGGCCATATCTCAGGTGACTTTGCCGACCATCCAGAATGTCAGTGCGTTTGCTCATCCTTAACTCCTTTCCGTGTAACTACATCCCCTAATCCATAGTGAGTATTTTTAGCATATCTTGGTTAAAAACGGCATTACCAGAATTGCCGCTCAGCAGGGCAAGCTACTTTCTGGTCATTCTTTCATCGCAGTTAACACCTGCAACTGGCGTACCGGCTGCGCGGCTTTCACTGCCCGCCTGCGGCGGGCGCTGAGGATGGCAGGGCGGTTTCTGCCGCTCCCTTACTTCCGTGTTCGCACGGGATCCCTTTCTCCGTGACGTACCCTGGCCCGGGGCGACGTCCTGTCGAGAGTCCGGCTTACGCCCGTCATCCTCTCCCGTTCGCACTCACTTCCTGCGGTCGTTCGCTTGCGCTGCGGCCTGCGGTGCCGCTCCCGACATGCCGCCTGATACCCCGGACCGGTAGCCGTGTCACGGAGCAGGGCTCCCCGCAGCGGCGGACCCGAAAAGGGAACGCCAGAAAGACGTCACAGGAGGCAATGATGAACAGCACGACCCCACCCGAAGCAGGCCAGCTGATTGCGCACAAAGCGGTACATAAGAGTAAGCATAAGCAGTTCTTTCCCTGGCTGTTTGGCCCCATAAGCGGAGAATTCTGCGTGTACCGCTGGGTGAATACGCACTGTCAGGGCTATATCGGCGCGAAGTGGGCGTGTTACCACACGGATAACAACACCGGATTTCTGGCTCCGGTACTGGACGGCTCGCTGAGCGTGACCGTGGCGAACGGCTTTGAAGGGCTGATGACCGCAGAGGCCGTGGGGATCACCGCCACGCTGTACGCCCTTAACGGGGGTATCTGGGAAATATACCACCGCAGTCAGTCTCATCCGGGGCTGACGTATTTACAGCAGAAATATGACAGCCTGCGCGACTTTGCCAGCCAGCACGCGGAAGCCGCGCTGATTTGCCGGGCCATTGACTGAATGCTGACCCGTCCGGGCGAATGGCCCGGACCCTTAGCCGGAGACGCTGAGATGACAGAAAAATCGCTGACGATGGAGCAGGGGCTGGAGATTCTGGCCCTCTGGCTGGAGGACAATATCCGGATGGAGAGCGATCTGGTATTTGACAGCCCCGAAGAGGGGACGAGTTCGGACATGCTGCTGCCGTGCGTTGTGGCCGCGCTGAAAATGGCCGGGGAATGCGCGGGCGGCGGTAACGGGGAGCGGACGAAATGACGCAGAAAAAAACGGGCATGGAGTCGCTGGCGGTGGTGGCAAAGGCAGGCAGCTATGAGGCGGGCGCTGACGCCGACAACAACGATCGCGCCGCACTGGCGGCGGAAGTGCTGGGCGTGTTTGCCAGGCAGGCCGGGCTTGAACACAGCGGCGAGTCAGCCGATACCATGATGGTGGATCTGGTCACGGACCTGATGCACCTGTGCGACAGCCTGGAGACCGATTTCGCGGCTATCATCCGCGTGGCGGCCATGCACTACGGGGATGAGGCCGTAGACGACGGCTGAATCATCGGCCTGCTGAACTCCCCGCGCGTCGAACGCGGGGAATTCAGTCCGTCGTCTGCAGGTCCAGTGCCTTTTCGCCTTTAATATATTTACCGGGAGTTGTAGTCTTCCAGCGGACCGTGTCAGATATGGTGGAGGAAAGATATGATTCAAATAAAGGGTAAAGATCTCCTTAATGAGATTAACTGGCAGGAATTAGCTGCAATGTTTTCTTCAGCTGGACTGAATCAACGGGATGAGAAAATGTTGGAGCAGGCGTTCCGTAACAGCACATTCTGTTGGTTTGGATATGAAAATGAAAAATTAGTTGGTGCCGCCAGAGCAATAAGCGATTTGACCTGGAGCAGCTATCTTTCGGATGTTGTTGTGACGCCTGAACGACAGGGAAAGGGGTATGGGGATCAGCTGATGAAGGTCATTTGCACCGACTTAGCGCCGTTTGGTAAAACCTTCATTTATTCCGTCGTCGACAAGACAGGTTTCTATAGGCGTCACGGATTTGAACTGTTAAGCACCGGCATGGTTTTTGCCGAGGCGGGGACATTAAATAGCATGCGCAAGCAGGGATATCTTCTCTGAATGTCCGAAACTGGAATTACAGGGAGCCAGCCAGAGTTCCGCTAATTGACCGCCGTGCAGAAAAGTAGAACTTACCTAACATCCGCCGTCATCGCCTGCAGCAGATCCAGTATGGTCCGCTTGCTGGTCGTTTTTTTTTCAAACACCGGCAGCAGGTCGCCCAGCGCCAGCGCGACGGTGGCAAGCTCAATCGCCCGCTTCACCCGGTCCGCGTTTTCGTAATCCTTGTAGGCCCGCAGGCAGACGCCCAGCTCCTCCGCCGCGCGGTCGCGGCTCCAGCCCAGGCCTTTTCGCCACAGTCGGAGGTCATATCCGGTCATTATTTTTTCCTTAAAAAGTGCAAATTCTGCACTTATATTAGCAAGATAATGCATGATTAAAAAACAATTAAGTGCAGATTATGCACTTTTACAGACATGGATTTGGTCCCTTCGGCTCCCCGTCGTGCCGCCGGGCCGTCGCCTGCACTTCGCGTGGCGCTCTGCGATCGCCGCGCTGCGCGGAGCCCTGCCGGTCTCCGCTCCGGAGGATAGCAAGCGATACCTGAACCCGGCGCATGCAGCTGCCGTTCCGGCAGCGCGCTTTCACTGGCCGCTTCGGCGGCCGCTGAGGAAAGCCGGTAAACCGGCTTCTTCCGGTTCTCCCTCAACCCGCTGCACCTGCGAAAGCCTCTCATTGCTTATGCAGACTGACAGCGTTCTCTTCCCCACTGCAAGGGCCGCAGCAGAGCTGCTTTCCGGTCGGTTTTTTTTCTCGCGGGCTCCAAATAAATCCGCCCTCCACCCCTGCACCCGGTCGTTCCGCTGTCCGGGCGTCTGCGCAATGAGGGGCGTTCCGCAACCGGCCAGAGGGCAGGAAAGGGAGACGCCGGAAAGAAGCCGAAAGGCAAAACCGGGAGGATTTTCTGATGAGCAAGATGGTTTTCTGGAATAAAAATGCGGCCCGTACTGACTGGCGTGATGCCTTTCTGGTTGACGGCGTTTACCGTGCTTCGCCTGAGGCAACGGCCTGGACGCTTGAGCAGCTGAACGCAGACGGCGGAAACTTCGAAATGGTGACTTTTGAAGAGGCATACCAGCGCCACTGCGACACGTACATTTTAGCGCCCGTTGAAATCAGCGCCGAGCGTTTCAACGACATGCTGGAGCTGCTTCCGCCGCTGGACTGGCACATCGGCGCGTCTTCCCAGTCATTCAGGCTGATGGAAATGACCTGCGGCAACGTGACCGCCATTTTTGCGGTATACGGGGGCCGTTACTTTGAGCTGTGTGACCGGGTCACGCTGACGCACGACGAAATCATCGGAAAAATAAGGGGGAGCATCGGAGCAAAGCAGAGCGCCGCATAGGGGCGAAAAAAAGCAGGGTATTCACCCTGCTTCTTCACGGGTCGGCGTGGATCAGACGCCAGCCCAAATCACGCACATTACGGAGGTAACATCATGATTTTTGATGAGCAGATAGTGTCACAGGCGAAGGCGTTTGTAAACGACTGGCGGGCGGGCCGCCGCGCCCGCATGCCCGCGCTGCGCTTTGAGCACTGGCAGCAGTTCATGACGACGGTGCGCCGCGAGCTTTCCGCGCAGTAACCCGACCGCCGTCCCGGGAGGGGCGGCACTGCGTCGCGGCTGGCACCGCCCGGCATTGAGCCGGACGACGCCAGAACCCTCCCTGACCCTTTCGGAAACCATCTTGAAAAATCATCACCCTGAATGCGCCGTAAGGAGTGACCCTGATTTATGTGAACAACTGCGACAAGACAGTATTGCCGCCTTACGCGCTGCCCCGCGATGCCGGGCATACTGTTGCCCGATCACCACTGCCCGGATGACCTTACCACCGCCCGGGCTTGCTGCTGGCTGACGCCCGCGCCGCCCCCACTGAGGAAACGGGCGTTCGCCCGCCTCTCCTTCCGGCGTTTCCCTTTTGTTCCCGGGAACCGTCACGGCGTGCCTCTGCCGTGAAAGACGCTGGCACGGTCCGTGACGCCCCCCCCAGGGTAAAGGCTTCGCCTGCTGTCCTCGCCCGTTCGCACTCTCTCCCTGCGGTCTTTCGCTTGCGCTGCGGCCTGCGGCAGCCCCCACGGCGCTCCCCACCGATGGCCCGGGCCGGTCTTTATTTCACGGCAACGGCATCCCGCGAAGGTCATTCACCTTCAAAAGGAAAACGCCGGAAGACAGTCATTTTAAACATCACTCAGGAGACTACACATGACCCGCTTATCATCCGTATTTCGTTCCGCTAACGTTATCCGCAAAGAACGCGCCCTGACCAACGACGAGCTGATGCACTATGTCCCGAGCGTTTTTTCTGAGGAAAAGCACGAGTCGCGCAGCGAACGCTATACCTACATTCCGACCATCACGCTGCTCGATAACCTGCGCAGGGAAGGTTTTCAGCCGTTCTTCGCCTGTCAGACCCGTGTACGCAGGGAAGACAAGCGTGAGCACACCAAGCACATGCTGCGCCTGCGCCGTGAAGGTCAGATTGTGGGTAAGGAGGTGCCGGAAATTATTCTTCTGAACAGCCATGACGGGAGCAGCAGCTACCAGATGATCCCGGGCATGTTCAGGTTCGTCTGCATGAACGGGATGGTATGCGGTCAGACGTTCGGTGAAATTCGCGTGCCCCACAAAGGCGACGTGGTTGGTCGCGTGATTGAAGGTGCCTATGAGGTGCTGGATATTTTTAAGGGCATCACCGAATCGAGCGAGGAGATGAAAAGCATCACGCTGAACCAGGAAGAGCAGCGGATTTTTGCCGAGGCCGCACTCGGCTGGAAGTACGACGAAAAAGGGCTGGGAAAGCATATCCCGCTTGAGGCCGATGACGTGCTGCGCGTACGCCGCGAAGAAGATAAACCATCGGACCTGTGGACGACCTATCAGCGCGTACAGGAAAACATGGTCAAGGGCGGATTATGGTCCAAATCGGAGAAGGGCCGTTATCAGCGCACCCGCCCCGTGACGGGCATTGATGGCGACGTGAGGCTGAACCGTGCGCTGTGGGAAATGGCCGAAAAAATGAAGGCCATCAAATCCTGACGTGAACCAGGCGGAGTACCGGCTCCGCCACATTCTGCGCCCCGCTCATCCGCATCAGGCACTAAATCTGATGCGGAATGTAAACACACCAACGCCTGCCTGGGTTTTTTACGATTCAACCGCAGTTGAATTTTCCGATAAATTCGGAGACTTTTTACGGAGAGACGCTGCGCGCAGGGAGGATTTTTTACGGGCGTTAAGAATCTCACGAATGGCTTTTACGCTGGTCTGAATTCCGGCACTGTCCAGCCCGCTGCGAATATCCTCCACGCTATATCCTTTGTTATCCGCCAGCTCAATAATTTTATCCTTCAGCTGCTCCAGCACGTCCGATTTAGTCAGACGCGTTTTTGACAAATCCGGTAACTCATCCAGCGACGTTTTCGCCAGCTCCACATCTTCAACGCTGTACCATTTTTTATCCGACATTGTACTTTTTCCTTTCAGACTGCTGCGTGTAATTGGCCTCAATTATACCGTCGTGCATTCATTCCTGCCAGAACCCCGTTTTTCCGGCGTCTCCCCGTGACGGCGGGGCAGGTTTCGCATATAATTCCGGGAAGATAACGAAAATGGTTGTAAAACGTGGGACAGGGTATGTTTTGTAGCACCGCCTGCACGCAGACGGCCCCACAAAACGACCTGGTCAGGACTCCGTCCCGACACCCTACTTGCAGTGCCCGCCTCAGCGGTTAAGCAGGATTGAAGATGAGCAAGAGTGAAAAACGCCAGAGAACGGCTTTGCTGGGCAGCGTGCGATGCTTCCCTGAAGAGAAAGAACAGATACAGGCCAGTGCCAAATCAGCCGGTCTGTCTACCGGTGAGTTTCTTCGGCGTTCAGCTCTTGGTCGCCGTATTGTGGCTAAAGGCGACACACGGCAGATGAATGAGATACTGAAGCTGGGGGGATTGTTGAAGCATCTCTACAGTGAGATGAAGAAAGACGGTGTTATGACGACGGAAAGAAGCAAAGACTTTTCTGACGCTCTGATTGCGACAAAGGTTGCTTTGATGAAGTTCAGAGCTGACAGCCTGAACAATACTGAGGACTAAGATGCTAGCGGTAGTAGCTGAAAGAAGGCGTGACGGTAAATCCAGTTTCGTACAACTTATCTCTTACACCATCCTGCGTGATGATGTGGAGATGAGCGAAACGCTGTCGCCAGAGAAACCGTTTGTTCGTAAGTCCCGGGCAGAAGATAAAATCTTCAATGACCTTGTCGGGTATGCGACGCGTAATGCGCTGCCTGATTCGCAGGATGTTATCGCAACGTTCCCGGACGGACGTCAACAGGTGCGTTGCGATAAAGTCATCTGCGAAACTAACTGTTTTTCGCTGGAGACTTCCTCTACGGAAATGGACATGGTGGCCATGCAGAACATGCGTTGCAATGACCCTGTCTACCATGCCATCCTGTCCTGGCCGACCTCAGAACGGCCGACACCTGACCAGACTTTTGAGTCAGCAAGGTATTGTCTTAAGCGTCTGGGAATGGAAGATCATCAGTATGTTTTCGCCATACATGATGACACTGATAATGTGCACTGCCACCTGACCGTAAATCGTGTCAATCCGGCCAGTTACAAAGTCGTCGCCCCCTACAATGATTATTTTACCCTTGACCGTTGCTGTCGTGAGCTGGAGCTGAAAAATGGCTGGAAGCATGACAATGGACCTTACATGGTTAATGGCGACGGTGCGATTTCCCGGAACCGCAAGTTTTACAAATCAGCACCTTCCGCTGCACGACAGATGGAGCACTTTGGCGACAAGGAAAGTCTGTTCTCTTATGCCGTAGATAATTGCAGGGAGAAGCTGAATTCTTTGTTTATGCAAAGTGATTACAGCTGGGATGACGTACATGACATTCTGATCGCTGCCGGGCTTGAGCTACGTCAGAAAGGTGAGGGCCTCGCTATCTATGACGTTGCCAATGATGAGCAATGTTCAGTTAAGGCCAGCGATCTACATCCGGAACTGACGCTGAGCTGTCAGCAGGAATTACTCGGGAAATTTAATCCAGCATCCATTGTTCGTGAAGTTAACAAGGATGGTAAAGATGTACTGCTGAGTACAGTGAACATTGAATCGCAGTATGACAACCGTCTTCACCGTCGCGATAACGGGGCGAGAGCGGAACGTCGTAATGCGCGTGCAGAGGCAAGACAGAATTTAATCGCTCGCTACAAGTCGTACAAAACCGGTTTCGTACGGCCGGGGATCTCTACTGACGAGGTGCGAACCCGGTTCCGTGAACTGTCGGCCAGTTATCGCATTCGTAAAAACAATGTTCGCCTGAATGAGCGTGATCCACTGTTGCGTAAACTAATGTTCCGTGCGCTGGAAGTTGAAAAGATGAAGGATATGGCGGGATTACGTCTGCAGATCAGGGACGAGCGAAAGGCGTTAAAAGAAATGCCTGGTTCCCGCTGTCTGTCTTATCGTGCATGGGTGGAAGTGCAGGCAACACAGCATGATGCCGCCGCCATCTCGCAGCTGCGTGGCTGGGCTTATCGCGAGAAGCGTAAGAACCGCACAGCAACAATCTCCAATAACTTCATTCTTTATGCAGCTGCCGATGATATAAAACCTTCGCAAATTCGCGGCTATGATACGCATGTGAACCGCGATGGGGCAGTAGTGTATTCTTCGGAAGGTAAACCTGTGCTTCTTGACCGAGGATTGTTTATTGAGGTTGCCGACGTACCGGCAGAGAAGGGTAAAAACCTGGCGATGGCGTTGCATATTTCGGGTCAGAAAAGCGGCGAGAAGGTGGAAGTCCGGGGCGACAAATCATTTGTTCAGGGCACGATCCAGTACATTCCTCACTTCAATGCGTCCTCAGGAAAAACCGTACCATTGACACACCCGGCGCAGCGTCTTCAGGCGGGTTATGACGTTGTACCACAGATGCGAGATAATTCTCCCGTGTCACCATCGAGTACACCCAATCGTTTCACGCCACCTAAACCACGCTGACGTTTTTCTCCGCCTGGCTAACCCAGTTGGCCAGGCGGTCAGTGTTAAGGCATGAGATTCATATCTTCAAAGAAATCACAGGTACTCCTACCTACACCCCCATTAATAAACACCGGTTCATCAATTCTATATAGTCTGATTTGAGCTGCGTTTTTCGATGATACCGGAAGAAATGCGCCGCCCGGTTCACTGAAAATCATAAAATCACCCTGTAATCGTTCGCAATGCGGGCAGTGATTGGCATAGTAGCTTCCCTGAATCGTCTGACTATAACCAGCTCTCCACAGTGGTGAGAAGCGTCTTATGTGACTTAATGCCCTCGGACTCAGATCCGCAATGTATGAAACTCCAGAGAAAGATGGATTTTCGGTCCATGCATTTAATATACCGTCACTGTCATAACTGTAATGGCATCCGTCAAAGATTTGCCATTCATCTGGTTTTGTCACCGGCGGTGGATAATCCCCGAACATGTCAGTACATAAATATTTATGCCCGGGAGGAAGACATATTGCATAGAGTTTAATCTGTTCACCGCATTTCCAGCAAAGCCGCTTGTTTTCACCAATATAATAATATTCGTTGAATACGCTGTAGTGAGGGTTTTCTTTTAATTCCTGAATCCATTTGATAAGGAAAATACTTGGGTATCCTCCTGGGACATACCATTTTTTCTTCTCAGGATCCCATCTGGCACCTTTACTTTTTGCTTCGTCCTTTTCGCTATAGGGGACGCTCAAATAGAATTTTTCCATGCCGGAACCTATCTCCTAAGCCAAGTTTAAAGCGTTTCGGACATATGCTCGGATGATTTTTATGCTGAGTCAAGTTCCCATAAAGTCTATGTGGGTATACCATGTCGCTGATGATTTAGCCTGCATGGGTATCTCAGGGACAAACCGTCTTACAAAATCATGGACATGGAGAATGCAATATGTCGTACAGCGAAGAGTTTTTTAAAGCCCTTGAGCGGACGGCTCATTTTGACCTTGCGCCCCCTGAGAGCGTTGATAAAATGCCCAGTCGTATTATGAATGATAAGCGAGTTCGTAACCTGAACAGGGTGCTGGCTCCTGTATTCGAAGGTATCGTGAGTTATGAGCAGATGGTCGGGCAATGTATGCCTCTTCATCTTAAAGCTCGTTCGGTTCTTGAAGAATGGCTGGGATATCCGGTGTATTATACCCTTGGCTGGATTGATGACGGTACGCCGAAGGGGCTTCACAAATTTGATGATGATTTCATAGCCGACAAACTGGCAAACGGGCATCTGGATGACACGATTAATATCCATGCCTGGTTAACGTTACCCAGCATGGAAATCATCGACCTGACATTGAGCACAACTTTCAGTATTTTGCAGGGACGTAAGGAAGGCGAGGGTGGGGTTATTGTGAAGAAAGCGAATGAGATCACCGGTTTTTCGTACAAACCAATGCTTGTTGGCGAGGCGTTCCTGTCTAAAAGCGGCATATTGCAGAATGTGACCTGGTTCGAGTTGGGGTAGATATCTGAAACCCAAAACCACTTAGGCCCCCACAGAAACAAAAAAACGCCATAAGGCAGTTTTTAAGTGGTTATAAGTTTAAGCGGCCTTCTCAGCAGAGTGTTGGTTACCAACGTAACGCAAGCACGATCCAGTGCTTGTATTCGCGGTTAAATCTTCGGTGGTGGCAATCGTGAAGTGGTCTGAGCAAGGACCGCGCAATGAAACGGTACTTTTGTATTGTGCTCATTGTTTCTGGTGCACTGTTGGCTCATTGTGAGGGGGGAGTATCTCCAACAACCCAATTTCTGTGACCATTAACGCAGCAGGCGAGTAAGCCAGGTAGCCGTCCTTCGGGGCGGCTTTCCTCTATATTAATAGGATGATTTCCAGTCTGTCCCCAAATCCCAGCGGGACTGCCAGTGGGCCAGGTACGTCTGAGCCAGTGCGGGCATCTCGCGCACGACCAGAGCATTCTCTGAATTGGACCGTGCCGCTGCCCTGCTATAGTTAAAGCTGCCTACTTCAACAGTCTGATTATCAACAATTAAAACTTTATCGTGCATGATTTTAAATCGGTTAACTGTCCTGACAGGAATATCGGCATTAACCAGCAGGTTCATTGCTGCCACACTGGCTTTACTGCTATTGCCTTTCTCATCGAGCACCACTTTTACATCAACTCCCCGACGCCTCGCACCCGTTAACGCTTTAACTACTTCTGGTGACGTAAAGGAATAGCCCATCAGCCGAATACTCTGCCGGGCATCATCTATGGTCCCCAGTACCAGTCGTAATGCACTGCCTTCTGGTGAGAAACCCGCCTCGATCGTCGGGGCTGCAACGGCAGAACTGACAGCCAAAAGTAGAACGCCGGCCAAAGTAATTGACCGTAATGTACGGATAGTCATTTTCATTCCTTAATGATTAAAAAATTGAGCTAATGGTTTAGTCAACGGTTGGAGGAGCTGGCGGGGAAGTATCTATTTCAGTAGGTAAGATGTTCGGTTGTGTTATCAAAATCATCAGCAAAGGACTGATCTGCCAGATTGTCATAATAAGCGTCTTGAGTATCGTAATGTGCCGTTGGCGGGGATGGTGCCCTTTGTGATTGGCTCGATTCGGGGGCTCCCTGCACGCTGGTATTATTCTGGTGTGCTTCTTCAATCCGTTTTTTCGATATGCGGATATTTTCCTGCTCTTTCAGCCAGCGATAGCGTCCTCCCGTTTCTTTCAGCGCTTCGATGACCGTTTCAAACATCAGAATGCCTCTTTCTTCAGGGCTGTATGCCACGTCACAGCGGTTATCCAGGTCGCTGGCCAGTGCAGTCAGCGCGATCAGGGTTTTATCCGCGATGCGGGTACTCTGTCGGCTTCCCCACTCGTGCGGCTCTCGCGTCTGACAGATATTCAGGATCCGGCTGACGTTATCCTGCGAGACAGGGCGGCGGCGTTCTGCTGACGGAAACTCGCGGCACAGGTCGCTGAACTCCGGGCGGCGCAGCGGGACGTAGCGGTTAATTTTGACGTCCAGCTTTGAGATCTTTTCTTTATCGGGGATGTAGATTGAGTTGCTGCGCACCAGGCGATCTTCAAATACGATAATGCCCTCTCCGGACTGCAGCGACTTGAGTTCTGACAGCTGAATGTTATCTCGCTCGCGAAACTCCACGGTGTCGACGTCCTGGTAGCTGCCCATGCCGGTTCGGTCCATGCGCACCTGTTCAGCGTACTGGCCGGTGCCGCCGACCGCGCGCATCATTTTCAGCGTGTCTTCGGTATCTTCGGTCTTCATGAACTGTTTGGTGCCGAGGTTGGCATTGACCGAATGGACCTCCTTACCGTGTTTCAACATGGCCTGGATGTCCTGCGCCAGAATAATCAGCATGTAGCGTAAAACGCGTATTTGTGCAGAAAGCTTACCCAGTGCCGGTGCGAAATAATAGCCAACCTCGTCGCAGAGGAGCATAAACGGAAACCTGCTGGCAAATTTCTTTACCGTCAGCGTGTGCTCCGGCGAGCCTTCAATCTTATTGCCGAGATCCTTGGCGATGTTCATCTGGATGTCAGAGATATAAAGCTTGCCCAGCGTGGCAGCCTCGTTGTCGGACAGCTCCAGCGCGGGGATCAGCACCACCAGGGTCCGGTCGTTGTGCAGAATGTCCTGCATATCGATATCGCCACCGTCTTTAGGGAACACGTGGCCGTAAGTGTCGTTGAACATGCTGAGCATGCGGGTGAACTGCTGGATGAGGTAACCGTGCTGATCCAGCGCTCCCTGCGCCCAGTCTGACGGGCGGTTAATCTGCTTCATATCAAAGCCGGCGAGGTTGGCCAGATAGTTCTCCATCGGCTTATACCCCTCTTCGTGCCAGCCTTCGCGCAGCGCTTCGCGGTACAGTCCGACAAACTTCACCAGCGGCAGGTAAGACTGGATGACGGCCTGAGTCAGCATGATGCCGTCGCGTGCTCGCTTGTAACAGAGCGCGTATATCAGAGCATTCATCATGGCGCGTGCTTTGTCCTTCCAGCCCTCGTCGCTGCCGTTGCCGGCGGGCAGCAGCGACTCCATCAGCTGAATGATAAAGGTCGGACTGCCGTAGGCGAACGGGTTGGTGCTGTTGGTTTGGGGGCGGGATTTATCTCCCATCATCAGCTTTTTAAAGCGATCGTCGTTGCCACTGATAAAGCTCAGCACGTGCCAGTCATCCTCCTGCCCAAAGCGGCGGGCCATTGACCAGGTGACGACCGCCAGGTCTATCTGCGCCTTGCCGTCCGAGATACAGCAGCCGCGCGCCCAGCACAGCGAGTTCAGGTACAGGCTGTAAAGCGTCTCCGTCTTCCCGCCGCCGGTGGTGGCCATGATCTGCATGTGGCGCAGGGCATCGTCGGTTTCCAGCCACAATTCCTTGCCCCGGTCACGGCCGCGCCCGGTGCCGAGGCAGAGCGTGCCCGCCGATTTTCGGCGCACAATTTTAGGCAGGTTCAGGTTCAGCAGCGGGATGTTCCAGCTCAGCACCCTGTCGGTGGAGAGGTCCAGCCCGCCGACGTCCATCGGGATGCGCAGCGGCAGGCGAAAGCGCTGATCGCCGAAGGCGACCAGCAGGATGATATTCAGCGGCAGGGAAAGCAGCAGGGTGGCGGGCCACAGCACTCCGGTAACCAGGGACACCACCAGGAAAAACTGCACCGTGAGCGGCGCCAGCATCAGGCGCTCTGCCAGCTGGCCCTGAACCTGACGGTGTATCAGCCGGTTTTCAACCGGGGAATGACGTCCTTTTAACTCCATGGAAACTCCTTACTGAGCGGCGTTCAGGAAAGCCTGCAGGGCGGCATCGCTGGTCATGGCCTGCAGTGGGATCATGCGACCGTCGTCGCTAATAACGGTGGGGGTGCCCGGCAGGCGGTAGAGCTCAAACGCCATGTCGTTACGCGCCAGCGCATTCTGACCTGCCTCACAGGCGGCGGGCTGCGCAGCGGTTTTCGCCGACGGGTTCAGCATGCCGGCACCGGTATCGAGCAGCGTGCTCCACATCTTCGCCCGAGATTCGGTGGCGGCGCAGAGCAGCGGCACCACCTGCTCTGCGGTGCGGGCTTTGCCAATCAGCGTCACCGGAAATATCTCCACGTTGTACTGTTCAGAAAGGGCCTGCACGGTCGGTTCGAAAATGCGGCAGTTCGGGCACTCCGGATCGATGAACATATACAGCGTGCGCGGATGGCCGGAGGAGAGCCGGACGGTGAACTCTTCCTTCGCCGCGCCGTTTTTCAGGCGAGTGGCCAGCATCCGGCGTGCCTCATCGGCATCCTCCGGCGACAGCGTCTGACGCGGGGTGGCCACAGCGGCAGGCTGAGCGGCGGCAGGGGGCTGTACCGCCACGGCGGCTGACAGGGGTTGTGGCCGTACGGGCGATGCGGGTGAGACTGCGGGGCTGACAGCCTGCGGCACGGACGTTATCGCTGGCTCAAGGTAAATAATTCCCCAGGCGGCAACCAGGAAGCCCAGCATGACACCGGGGATGAGCCACTGCCAGCAGGCGGTTTTGCGCGGGCCGATGGCCATCTCGCTCAGCGCGTCTGACGTTGCGTCCATCACCTTGCCTGCAAGGGTTTCGTCTTTGGTGACGAAAAGGCGGGTGACGTTATGGCCGGATTGTCGCATCAGGATATGGTGCTCCCCGCCTACGGTTTCCAGGGTGAGCTGGCCGCTGTTGTCCAGGGGGCTGATGAGGCTGAACAGGGTACGGTCGTTGAGGCGCACCTGCAGGTGCTGCTGATGAATACGGGTGGTGATGGCGTTAGCGGATGGCAGTGTCATGGGGTTATCTCATTTTTGGGCGAAAGGAGTGTACGTGTCGGTTAACGTGCTGTTCGTCGGGCGGTGTGTCGTTTCCGGACGGGGTTTCATCTTCATAGTCGTCTTCATCATCTGCGACCGTGCGCGGGGCCTTCGGAGTGATATCCACCACCGCGCCGATGTTGCGCAGGTCGGTTTCCAGCCCGTCGAGGGCGTGCGACATGACCGGGCGGGTGAGTCGCACGCGGTAGCGCGCGGCCAGCGTCTCCCAGTGCGCCTGGCTGACCACGCCGGCGGCCTCGACAAATGGCCAGGGCCGCCCGGTCGAGGCCAGCGTGTACCAGAGCGTACGATCGAGGCCTTTCAGCCAGCGAAAGCGGCGGATGGGCAGGTGCAGGTCGTTATCGTGCAGGGCAGAAATGGCGGTGCGGACATAGCCGTACTGCCTGACCCACGCCTGCGCGGCCGGCAGGTCAGCCACCTGGCGGAACGCGGCTGCAGCAAGAGACAGGTTCGGGTAGCCGACCTTGTTTTTATAGCGTCGGTCCGCGTGGAGCGTGGAGCGGTTTAACGCATCGAGCAGCGCTTCCGCCTGCTGGCGCTTATCCATGAAGTGCTGCAGGCCGAAGACGGCGAACATGGCGCGCTCGTGGTCGTTAAATTGGAGAAACTCCGGGATGAGCTGATTTTTCCGGTCAGCGTCTTCATTCGTGTTGACCAGCGCGGTGCCCAGCTGGGCGATGAACTTCTGCTCCGCCAGCTGGCGGCGCAGCTGGCGGTTGACGACCAGTCTGTGTTCGATGGCGAACTCGTCAGGTGTCTGCGCGCTGCGGTGCTCCTGCGGGTCGACGTTCAGCAGCTGCGTGTCCTTATCGCCGTAGGTCAGCGCCGGCACGATGGCCGGTGAGAAGTCCGCCATAATACGGGGCAGCGTGCGGATACTGATATCACGGCGGGTGCGGCTCACCTGATGGCGGCGAACGGCAGTCACGCCGGTGACCGCCAGCGGCACCATCGCCAGCATCAGAATGCCGGCCGTCCGGTCCATGACGGCAAAAAACTCAGCCCATGTCGTTGCTTCGGCATTATTGTGCGTCGCGGCCAGCAGGTTTATACGCCAGGCGGCATCCGCATGAAAGCGGGGCACGTCGGCGAGGCTCCAGAGCCAGTAAAGCAGGGTAGTGCTGTATTCGATGGTGAGCTGCCGGAAGAACAGGGCAGCGACGATCAGGGTAACGAGCAGGCCGACAGCGGCCAGCGTCCAGTCGTTGCCGGATTGGACGTCATTGCGAGCGGGTTGCGCCATAGGGTGACCTTTATGGATTTTGCGAATGCAAAAGAAGAGGCACCCTGAAAAGGGTGCCCCGGATAATGCTGGATGGGTTACTGCAGGAAGAAAATCAGTTAGGCGGCAGGATCAGGTTGATACCCTTCCTGGCAGCGATACGCGCTGCATGATGCTCGACATAGCCCGGTATATTGTTCTCGTACGTCCAGGTCTGGTGGCGCATGGCGTTGATTTTTTCATACAGCTGGCTGGCTTTGCCTGACGTCACAGAGACAAACGGGAGCTCAGGATTTCCGGTGTAGATGGTCAGAGTGTTGCCCTGAACCTCAACCGATTTCCAGTCATTCATCCCGAAGCCCATGACACGAACGTCACGTGGGAAAAAGAAATTGAAAACAGTGGTATCGGGGTGATTGATGTAAAGCAACGTTCCATTTTTAGTGTCTAGACCGACAAAACTCTTTCCTGACCAAGCCTTAGCAATGCTTGAGGGTAAGGGACATATCGTTCCAGCTTGTGAAAAGTATGATGAAAAAACTGAAATATTTTTCCTTTGTGTATAAATCGCAATGAAAATCATCGTTATTGCGATGAGTAATGACAATAAAAGGAATATGCTGAGATTAATGTCAGCTTGCCTGAATCCATAAAATTTTGAGTAAGAGTATGTAAGGCCGGTTAGTATTATGTGAAACGGAAATATAAAAAGTAAGTACATTCCTGACAAAGTGCCGACTAAAGCAACAGGCCATTTTTTTTCAAAGGTATCTACATACTTTAAAGTCATAGGTATCATCCTGATTTTTATCTGATTAGTTTTTTTGCCAAGTTATAGGCATCACCGATTTCTCTTTTGTCCACTGCAACGATAGCAATGACCAGTGTGTCACCGACAATCTGATATATAATTTTTGTGTGGGTCGAGGGTAAAGACATTTTATAACAGTCTACCATGCCCCACAGTTGAGATGAGTAAATGTTGGAATTTCCAGAAGCTTCCTTTAATTTTTCCGAAAATAGATTCCGTACAGTCTTATTAAGACTCAGCCACTCACGAAGCGCATCCGTTCTGAACTTAACCACACAGGTCACAGAGGACTGTCCAGATCGATATCATGCAGGTTCTGCTCGGAACGCAGCTTAACTAGCTTAGCCAGTTCTTTGTCACCGATACATTCCAAAATCTGCTCGTACAAATCGGCCGGGATGCAGTAAAACGCTGGCTGGTTACGGTTCAGAATCGCCACTGGATAACCCTCGCCTGAATTGACAGTTGCCATTGGATTTGTCTTGAGTTCAGTGATGCTGGCCGTGGTAATGGTATGAATGATGTTAGGCATAAACCCTGCTAAAAGTTCTGTTATTGGTTCTATGATACCACTATAAAACCTATTAACAAGTTGTATGGTGGTATTTTATCCAAATTGTTTTTCCTTTTAATGTTACTTGAAGCCGTCTGAATCGCTGTTAGGGGCACTCTTATCAATCTTTTTGATGCCCGGAGTGTTACCTGCTTTCCCACCAAATCCTGCAAACATGTTACGGGCAGATTCCACTGCACCTTTCATCATTTGCGCAGCTTCTCTGCCTCCGAGCCACGCAATAACATAGTCGGGAAGATAGACTTGCAGGCTGAATGCTGATGAAACTAAGGTGGTACAAATCCGTGCGTAAATCATTAAAATTCCGATAATACTAGCCAGTCCGGTGATGGAATCTGCCTGGACGTTTGCCATTGCGGGTAATATCAGAATGTTAAGTAGTGTACCTATCGCCACGACAACAAGGCTTGCAAAGAAAAAACCAAACACCATAAGTGATGGCCGGATAGCCGCATCAATCAGGAAAATATAACCATAGTTTGACCGACTACCTTTATCCTGTTCCGTTCCGATATGTGTCGCAGCCCATAAAGAACCAGCCGTGGTTCCTATTAAAACGCTGCCAATCCAAGATGTACCTGCCATAATCCAGTAGATGAGAGGTATGAAGGGAAGGAAGATGGATAGCGAGAATCCAATACTAAGAAGAATGAATAATATGAAATATACTATAGGTGCGATTGAGCCCATAACGCTTTGTGCTAAATATCCAGCACCAGAAACTGCATTTACTATCTTTCCGACGCCAGACCCATTACCCCAGTCAATAATCCCTTTTGCAAAGGTGAATGCAATAAATGTTGTCTGAGCACTACCTAAAGTATAGTCACCGATTGCTTTCATCTGAAGAAGTGGGTTGACTTGACTAGAACTGTCGTTATCACCATTTGTCATAACTGATTGAATTATAAAATTTGTAAAATTAACACCGTAGGATTTGTCCAGTATTTTAAGTAATGCTGAGTTAGCTGAGTGTACATCATCGATATTATCGCCACCCGCTGCATTGGTTGAACCAAGAGGTGGGGTATATGTTGAATTTTTCTTTTGCGCTACTAAAGCCGTTTTCAGCTCCTCCAGCATTCTCCCCACACCCACTTCCCCGATGCTGGACGCGCCGGTGACCACCGGGCTCTGTTTCGCCACGCTGTTCACCTTCTGG
Source organism: Erwinia sp. LJJL01 (assembly GCF_047300805.2). Classification (NCBI taxonomy): domain Bacteria; kingdom Pseudomonadati; phylum Pseudomonadota; class Gammaproteobacteria; order Enterobacterales; family Erwiniaceae; genus Erwinia; species Erwinia sp. LJJL01. Next base: position 60,318 of record NZ_CP178575.1, read on the forward strand.
TTCGCCGTCGCAAAGGACTGATACCAGGCGCCCAGTGAGATCCAGCCGCTTTTTTTGAGGTAGTTCGCCAGCTCGCCGCGGATCGCGCTTTCATTGTTTACTGACGCCGTGGCGGCATTGATGGTGTCTTCATACTGCTTGGCCGCCTGCTGGATTTCCACCTCAACGTCAGGCAGACGTTCCTGATTTCCTTCCTGCCAGCTGAGCCAGCCGTTAACCGCGCCCTCCGCGCTGCGCGACAGGGTGCTGTTCATCTCCGCAAAGGCCGCTTTCTGCGCGTTCTCCAGCGGTGCGGAGTTGATCGGCACGTTGAAGGAGAACCAGGAACCGCTTTCCGCCGCCTGCGGCAGGCGGGCACTGCCACACAGCGCGCTGCCGTTGGTGATGCGTATCTCCCTGCCGTCCGCCGAGCGCTGTTCGGTCATCGCCGGCGTGCTGCTCGAACCGTACTGGTGCATCTGCGCCTGCTCGGTATTGATGGCCGACCGGCACAGGTACATATCAAAAATACCCCTGGCGGCGGTGACGGTCTCACCGGCCACCGGCTGCATGATAAGGGACTGGCCCTCCATGATGCTGTCGGCCGCCTTGTCCGTCAGCAGGTTCGCGCTGCCGACGCCCATGATGGAGGCCATCCACAGAAACGCCAGGTTAGAAATGGACCAGCCGGACGGCGTGGGGACCAGCGCCATAAAGCCCGCCAGCGAGGCGACGGGGGCCATCATCGTGGTCCCGCCGCCAAACACCTTACCCCGGTTTCCGGTCAGGACAGTGGCGCGCAGCGTGACGCCCATAAACCAGATAAAGGCGAGGCCGGCGATGATGGCGTTAAACACGCCGTAGAGCTGGCCGATAAAGCTGACGTTAGCCGGCTGAAGCGGGTTGTTCACCACGTCGCCGTACACCATCACCAGCAGCTGGCGGGAAAGGTCGGTGTTTCGGGTGGCGGCCGAGGATATCGTTTCAAAGCTGACGCCGTCGGCAAATGCCGGCAGCGACAGGGCGGCCAGCGCGAGCGCCGGCATCAGGAGGAGCAGTCTTTTCATAAGAGGAGGTTCCGAAGTGCGGACGAACGGGCCCCCAGGTCAGGGGGCAGGAGCAGGACGGTCAGGCTGACGGAGGCAGGCTCCAGCGAAAGACGTCGCGCAGCCAGCGGCGCTCAGCACGCCAGTCGGCGAAGGAGCCGAGCCGGCCGGACTGCAGCTGCCAGAGGTGAAGCTGGCTTTTCATTGCCCGGGCGAACAGCAGCCCGGCAAAGCACGCCAGCATAAACACCAGGCTTGCGGTGCGCACAGCCAGCAGCCCCGGGGCGGGAATATCCGCCAGCAGCAGCGCCGCCGGCAGCATCAGTACAGGCAGTACGGCCAGTCCAAACAGCCCCAGCCAGACGCGCTTGTTCAGCAGGTAGCGGTTTATCAGCCGTTCCCGGGACAGCCCGCTGGCGGCCACGGCCTCGTCAAACGAAAGCTCGCCGGCGTCAGCCGCCGTCCGTTTCGGGAACAGGCGACGTATCTGCTCCGCGTGCCGCCCGGCGACGTGCCGACCCGCACGCACCATGCGGGCGGTCTCTGAAAGGGGCAGCAGCACGTTTGTGCTGTGATAAGCGATTTTTGTCCATTTCTTCATCAGCGGATACCTCCGGCGGCGGCCTGCTGCAGCTTCTGCGCCAGGCGTGGTTCGTAATACTGCGCGCTGCTGATACTCAGCTGCTGCCCGCTCAGGATGGCGTTCTCCTGCAGCTGCTGTTTGATCCCCAGCAGCAGCGTGTTCTGCAGGCTCTGCACGCGGATGGATTCCCGCATCAGGTTATCGCCGTCCATGCCCTGCAGGTCGGCCTGATAGTCGGTGCTGGCGTAGCGGCGGTTGACCTCAAACGACTCAAACTCGCGCAGCGACATCATGCCGGTGCGCTGCGCCTCCGGTGAGGCGTTCTCGTCGTACCAGGCTTTGCTGGCCGGGTTCTGCAGCGTCTCGGCGAGGACCGCCTTCGTGGCTTCGTTTGGCTGGCTGGCCGCCACCATCGCCAGCTGCGGCTGCTCGGCCGCGCTCTGCACCGCGTCGTGTTCGGTCATCATGCCGAGGTACTGGCGGCCGCTGTCGGTTTTGATTTCCCCCTTTTTCAGCGCCCGGCCCGGGCTGCGGCGGGCGGAGTTCTTCAGGTACATCATTGCGGCGTCGGTCTGCGCCTGGCTGAAGGTCAGCTCGGGCGCCTTGTCTTCCGCCCCGGCCCCGCCCAGCAGGGAGCGGATCTGCTTGTCGCCACCGGGCAGGTCAGAGACGCCGCTGCACATTTCGCCCCAGGCGTCCGCATCCTCGCGGGTGCAGTAGCCGCTGTGAATGCTGGCGGTGGCGAACTGTCCCAGCTCCGGTACTTCAGGCTTCGACGAAAGCGCCTTTTTTATCGCGGGGCTGCTGACCCCGCCACCGCCGGCCAGCGACGACTGCTTCGCCCCGGACTGGCGGGCAATCTGCGCCGCCTGCCCGGAGGCCGACTCGCTGCAGATGGAGTCCGGTACGGTGTAGCTGCGCCGCGCCTGCTCAAGGTTCTGCACCTGCTGCGCGTAGGTGGCGTACTGCTGCATGTTTTCGGTTGCCTGTTGGATCATCGCGGCAATCTTGTCGTTGCCGGCGCTGACGGCACCGCCAATCTGCTGGTTGGTGGTCAGGATGCTGCCGAGCGTGCCGTTGGCTGCCGTCAGCTGCGGAACCACCTCGGTGGTGACGGGGATGCTGCTCGTGACTTCGACGGGGTAAGCCTGAGCCTGAAAGGCGGACAGCAGGAGGCCGCAGGTGCAGGCGGCCAGGAGGCATTTTTTCACGGGAATTCCTTAAATGTTCAGGCCGCGCGCGGCGATAAGCTCGCTGGCCAGCCGGTTAATGACGTTGTGATGGTCGGTGTCCTTCGCCTCGTTTTTGCGCAGGTCGATAAGGCGCTCCGCGCTGCCGCCGGGGAACGCATCCGCGAGGATGGCGCGGGCGGTGAGTCCGTCGAGCCGATCGTAGAGCTGGTCGCGCAGCGCCGCGTCCATTGCCGTGGAGTTCAGCGCCCACAGCTCTTTTGGCCCGAGGGTGTTTTTGAGGATCTGCACCACGTTGCCCGTTTTCAGGCGAAAGCACGCCAGAAAGTGCGTGCCGCTGCCGTCCGGGGACGCACCTGAGCCGATGCGGCGAAAGGCCTGTGCGGTGTGCATCGGCACCCCGAAGTGCTCGGTCAGCAGCGGCAGATCCTCCTGGCTGATTTGCATCAGGTACAGGCTGTTGGCCGATTTGAGCATGGAGGGCGGAAAGTGGTTCATGAACTGCGAGCTCAGCACGGTGCGGATGAAGAACTTGCGGTTTTCCAGGTCCTGTGACGCCAGTTTTTCGATGATGAACGGGATATCTTTTGCATTGTGCAGCTCGTCGTAGATTTTGGTCTTCACCTCCTGCGCCAGCTGGGTCAGCCGTTCGTGATGAAAGGGCCGGTACATCTCCGGGAGGTGGCCCATCAGCTCGTTGCGATACTGCGGCAGCTCGAAGTGGCCCGCCGCCAGCTGCCCGGCATAAAGGTACATCAGGCCCGTTTTCACCTGGCCCGCGCGGGTCTTACCGCCGACCACGTTGTTCAGGTCGACTGCGATGACGCGCGTGTCCGGGCTGAACTCAAACAGCGTGCGCCCGGCCAGCATTTTGTACGTGCTCAGCGCGTCGGACAGGCAGCGCCCGATGTAGGAGAGCAGCGTCTCGCCGCTGCCCTCGCGGGTGATGGCGCCGTACTTGCTCAGCACGTCCGCGTTGTTCAGGTACACCTGCAGGTCGCTCAGCTCCGGCATCGCCTGGTAGTGCGCCCGCGTTGCGGCCCGCACCTCGCCCCGGGCGAACAGCAGGTCGCGCACCTCGTACCACGTCGCCTTCTGCCACCAGAGCGCGTCGTACTCGTTACCGATGCCCGTCTTCTCCAGCGCCGCGTCCACCGCCGGCTCCAGCGTCGGCGCGTAGCGAATGGGGTCCGTCATGGCGTTGGTCTCAAAGGCGGTGTCAATGACGGTGCTCAGTATCTGGCGGCAGTCCTGGGCGTTCGGCGGCACGCCGCTTTCCGGGTTCACGCAGAGCGTTTCGCAGACGTTAATCAGAAACTCCCGCTCCGGCGTCAGCGGGGTCTTCATGCCGAGCTGCACGTCGAACGGGTTCTTGCAGTGCTCGCGGCTGTTCTCCAGCACCAGGCCTATCACCTCATGGCGGCGCGATTCGGGCAGCGCGTCGCGCAGCAGGCGGATAAGCCCCTGCGCCGAATAACCCTTGTCGACGTAGGACAGGAAGGGCAGGTGGTTCTGGCCGGAGAACAGGGCCGCCTCGCTGAGCGCGCCGAGCGCCACCGATTTCCCCGTGCCGGACTCGCCGGCGACGATCTCGGTAAACTTGGTCTGCAGGCTGCTGGCGAGCTTCACCGGGAACGGCTTGCCGTCGGGCGTACTGAACACGATGCTGGCATCGTTCGCCCAGGGCGCCGCCGGTCGCTGCAGCGGCAGCAGGGCCAGCGCGGCGGAGAGCGGCGGGAACATCAGCGCCGGCACGCTCAGGGCATTCGCTCCCGCCAGCGTGGACGCCCAGGCGCGCACCGGATCACCAAAGGTCCCGGTCACCTCGCACATGCCCCAGGACTGCAGGCCCTTCTGCAGCAGCGTGCGGTTGCGCTTCACGTTGTCTTTCGTGCGCGCCCAGGTGCTGGCGCAGACGGTCATGACGCAGACCGGATCGCCCTTGTTTTCCTGCTCCAGCCACTGCACCGAGTTGTATACCGGGCGCAGCGGCGGCAGCATCGCCGCCATGCTGAGCACCAGCTTTTTACCGCCCAGCACCTTCAGCCCGCCGGGCATCAGGTCCATACGGATACGCCACGGCAGCTGGCGGGACATTTTGCCGAACAGCTCGCTGAAGGTTTCGGGCTGCTGCGGGCCGAGCGACAGGGCCAGCGTGGCGTGCCACAGCTCCCCGACCCGCACCAGGCCGCCGTCAACCTTTGGCCTGCTGTTAAGCAGCTGGTAGTTGAGGTGCGGGGCCAGCAGCGCGGAGTGGTCGTCCTGCTTTGGCATGCCGTGCGGCCACTTCACGTCGCCCGGCAGAAACGGCCGCCAGCCCGGCGCCGTGGCGTCACGCTCAACCTCTTCACGCAGGGCGAAGCCAAACTCGTGCGCGTCCATCAGGCGGATACGCGTGCCATAATCCCCGCTGCCGAACTGGTTCTCCAGCGTGGTGATAAAGGCGTCGTGGCGAATTTTCAGCCCCTCCAGCTCCTGAAACAGCGGGTTCTGGCCAAAGCGCGCGGCCGGGGCGGTTTTGAGTATCGCCTCCCGGCGTTTCTCCTCGTCGCGAATTTCGCTGGTTTCCAGCGCGGCGCGGGCGGTGTACACCACCATAAAGGCCCGCTCGCGGGCAATGAACGGGACCATTTTCTCAATGCGTTCGTCAAGGATATCGGCCAGATCGAGGCCCATGCGCTTCAGGCTGCGGTACTGATGGCCCAGCAGCTTGTGCAGCTCCTCGCGGGCCTTCTCCGGGTCGTGCTCAAAGACAAAGCTCAGCTTGTGCCCGGGGGCCTGAAATTCGCTGGCCAGCAGCGTGGTCAGGCGGGTGATGTAGCTGCTGAACAGCGCCCTGTCGCGCTTCTCTTCTTCGGTAATGGCGACCTGCTCGTTAAAGGCGCAGTAGGTGCCCTCAACTTCAAACACGCTGGCGTAGTGTCCTTCTTCGGTGACGAAAATCCACGGCGACTGCATCTGCGGACGGCGCTTTTTGTCGTCTTCCGTGATGCCGATAACGGTGCGCAGGTCGCAGTAGCGGGTGAAGTCGTGGCCCAGCGCGTAGCGGGACGCGTACGCCAGCGCCTCTTCAACGCAGGCGAGTGCGGAAACTAACGGATTTTTCATAAGCGGGTACTCTCAGTGACGGGTCAGGGCTGACGGTGATAGCCATCCAGCAGCGCGCGCCAGGCGGCCGGGGGCGTGGCCCCGGTTTGGGGGGCTGCGGCAATCAGGTCAGGGTTCGGGATAAGCGCAATGTGGCGCAGGCGCTGCTGCAGGTCCTCGCGCAGCCGATCCGGCGCCTGCATCAGCGCCTGGCCAAACTCGCCGGGGTGACTGGTGCCCCAGAACGCTTCGGCCTCCGTGCGGTGCGCGGTCAGCCAGCGCAGCACCTCCGCCGCGCCCGCCTTCTGGCGCGCGTCACCGTGAGCGCGGGCCACGCTCACGGCGCGCAGCAGGTGGCTGATGTCCGCAGGCTCCAGCTCCGGCAGATAAACCATCACGCCGTCGTTGGCGCCGAGCCGGTTCAGGTGGCGGCTGCAGGCGCAGACGGCGCAGGCGAGGCCGAGGTTGTCGTCGGTCTGGTTTTCCGGGTTGCTGTCGCGAAATATCAGCGGGTTCGCCGGTGAGGTGTGGCCGCAGAAGTCGCAGCGATCGCCAGTCAGGGTGCGCGCCCGTTTGCGCAGCGCCGGAGGGTGCCCGGCGTGCTCGTGGCCCCACACCTGCTGCCCGATGCCGAAGCTCTGCCGGCGCTGCGGCAGGGTGAGGCGCAGGTATTCGACGTTCTGACTCTGCCAGCGCAGGGCCGCTTTCAGCACCCGCCGAACCTGCGCCGGGTCCGCGTCGTGCGTCTCCGGCAGGGCTTTCAGATGGCCGCTCAGCGCTGCGACCGGCAGCAGCACGACGTCGCAGTCGTACCCCGCGTCATGACGGATGACGCCGCAGTGATAAAAAAGCGGCGCCAGCGGCGCAATCAGGCGACAGAAGGCCGGGTTATCCGGCTCGTTAAACGACAGAGTGCTGCCGTCGGGCGGCGTGTCGTCATCGGGCAGGCAGGGTTCCAGCAGAACGGGAAACAGCCCGCTGACGCCGTCCGGGAATCGGGTCATGGTCGTACTCCTTCACGGGAAATACCCCGGCGCACGCGCGCCGGGGGAGGGGAGGGGAGGGGACTCAGCCGACGTCTACCGGGCTGAGCTTGATGGTGGTCTGCCCTTTCTTGATGAACTGGTCGATGGCAATCAGGATGAACCCCGCGCCCAGCGGCGTGAGGATCCAGCCCCAGGTGATCTGCGGGTTTTTCTTCTTGGCCACCCACAGGGTGATGGCGACGATAACCAGCGCGATCCCGCCAAACTTGGCGAGCTTCAGCAGGCTTTTACCGGACTGGTCGGCGCCCTCCGCCACGTTGTCGACCATGCCGAACAGGTCGTCGGCGGCCTGTGCCGGCAGCGTGAGGGGAGGAAGGAGCGCCGCCAGCGCCAGCGCCAGGCGCGAACGCAGGGATAAGACGGCCAGCCACAGGCGAACGGAAACGAACAGGGTGAAATTACGCATTTTTACTACCTCATTGATGTTTGTGTTGTTGATGTGGATGAATCAGTTCCAGGTCAGACCCAGCGTTTTTTGCAGTGCGGAAAGCAGTTCGGGGTTGCAGAGAAGCAGAATGCCGGTGGTGAGCATCACCACGCCGGAGCCGACGTCCTCGCGCGCCGACAGGCCGGTATGGCCGTCAACGGTGGCGCGGCGAATGCGCACGATGCCCATGTAGAAAAACAGCGCGCCCACCGCGCGCAGCAGCGTCAGCACGGCATCGATGGCGAGCTTTGCCTGGCCCATCGACTCCGGGGCGTAGGCAATGGCGTCAAACGACACGTCGCCGAAGCTCAGGGTGTGGGCGGCCTTGTTCATCATCTGCTGCAGGGCAATCATCGACCCGCCGAGGCAGCCGGCGACCAGGGCCTTCATGGCGCTGGCCGGCTTGCCGCTGCGCGAGCGCCGGGCCACCGACACCAGGGTGCCGATGCAGCCGGCGAGGCCGAACATGAAGCCGAGCGCCAGGATAAGCCGTATGCCGCTGGTCTTCAGGCCGTCGGCCACCTGAACCAGTATCTGGATGGCGTCCATCAGCCCCCCCGGCGAATAACGCCCTTATCGGTGGTGACCGTCCGCTCAGCGGCGTTGATGCTGCGCACGGTGAACCCCTGCAGCACGTCCCCCGGCTGGACGGCCCAGGTGGTGGCATCGCGGGTTATCCAGGCCATGCCGGGATACACGGTATGCACGCGCCAGCCGTTCACGCTGCCTGTTGCGGGTGACGTCTTCGCGGACTGCACCGGCTTAACGGCCTTCCGGGGTTTCTGCGACGTGCCTGCGGAGGCGGCGGTTGCGACCGGCACCGCCGGGGCGGATCTCGCGGCCAGCGCGCGCAGCTGCGTCTCCAGATCCGTGAGGCGCTGGCCGACGTTGTCCATCCGGCCGTTCAGCGCCGCCATGGCCTCCAGGCTGGCCGCGCTGGACTGGCGCAGCGCATCCATCTCAGCGGGCCGGGCGGCAGGTTCCGGTTCAGATGCCGGTTCAGGCTCCGGCTCCGGGGCAGGTGACGGTTCTGACAGCGGTATAAGGGCCAGGCCGACGGGCTGGCTCTGCGCGACGGGCGGCGTCTCTTCTGCAATCAGGCCGCGCGATGGCGACGTCTCCGGCCACATGGCATAGACCAGCGCGGCGACGATCGCCCCGCCGGCAATCAGCAGGGTGCTGAGGTCGTGGCCGAGCAGCTGGCGCTTTTTCTTCTCTTCGCCGGCGGCGGGCTTATCCGCCACGGCCTCGTGGTCGCTCTGCTCCACTTCATCCGCCTCTGACGGCAACAGCGGCGCGTCCGGAACCAGGTCCGGGTCAAAAAAGTCTTCTTTCATGGCGTGTCTCTTCAGGGTTGGGTAACGGAGGGCAGGCGCACCCCGGGAGCGGGCGCGCCCGGGGTGCCGGTTTCCTTATCGCTTTCCTTGACGGCGGTCATAAACAACAGGGCGATGGCCTGCCCGCGTTCGACCAGCACCTGCTTAACCGGCAGCTTCTGCGCGTCGGCAGCGATGACCTGGCCCGCCTGCTGCGCGGCCCCGCCGAGCACGGTGCCCGCCACCGCCGTGCCGTCCGGCATGCCGACGCGGCCTTCGATGGTGTTGTAGCCGTTGCTCAGGATCTGCGTGTTGGCGCTGGCGTAGAGCTGTCCGCCGAGGCCCAGTCCGTGCGCGAGTGCGGGCAGCAGGATGCGCGTGCCGTAGCGGTTGTTGACCGTCGTGGCCACGGAGGACTGCAGCGTATCCGGCATGGCGGCCCGGACGTCGACCCGCCAGGTGTCCTGATCCCAGGTCATGCGGGTGAAGTGGATGTCGACGCCATCCCCCGCCAGCCGCACGCCGCTGGCCATCAGCACCGCCCCGGCGTACGGCCCGGCCGGAATGCGCGCCAGCACCTGTGAGCCTGTGTTGTCCGAATCAACCGCCGTGTCGATAACGCCGCCGGGACGCGTACCCGCCGGGATAATCACGCGGTCGGATTTCCCCGCCGGAGCGCCCGTCAGCCCCTCCGTTGCGGCGGCGGGCGCGAGGCTTTCAGTCCAGGTGGCATAGACGCTGGCGGGCTTCGCACCCGGTGCGCCACCGCCCGTCATGCCGGTCGCCGTGGCTATCTGGCCCGCCGGTGCGGAGCGCTGCAGGACCAGCTCTTTCAGCAGAGCCTCCAGCGCCTTTTTCCGGTCGGCGTCAACGGCCTGCGCCACGGGAACGCTCTGATGTGCCGTGCGCGGCGGCGCGGCAGTGTCCGGTCGCGGCGGCGGCGGGGTGGCATCAATCGGGGGAACCGTTCGCCCCGGTCCGGTGCCGACGGAGGAAATAAAGCTGCCGTTGGACGCCTGCGCCTGGCGTGCGCCGTCCTCGTTGTTCGCCAGCCGCACCGCGCGGTACTGGTCGCTTTCCGGTACGGGCTTTCCGCTGCCGCCGGCGGTCTTGTCGACCTGGATGCGCGTGGGCGCCGGGGGCGGCGTGCTTATCCAGGAGAGCAGCAGGAAGCCGCCGGCGATCGCGATGAAGGCGACGGCGGCGATAACCAGCCCGGTTTTTTTCACGTCCCGGGTGACGTCTTTATCAGCTGACATGGCTACTCCAGAGAGATCGACAGGTATACGGTTTTGCCGGCGTGTGAGAACGCCACTTCGGGCGTCAGGGGCAGCTTGTAGAGCCAGGTGCCGTCGCCGGAGGCCTGAGTCAGCTCGAACTCGTCGCGGATTTCACTGCGCGTGCGGATGAACAGGTCATCGCCCATCTGCCAGACCTGCGTGTCCGGCAGCGCGCCCTGCGTCTTCAGGCGCTTCGCCTCAGCCGGCGGAACGCCGTCGAGAAACGCCTGCAGGGTCGGATTGTTCAGGCCGATTCTGGCCACTCCGGTGGTCAGACGCTTCGCCTGCGGCCCGCGCTGCGGCACGCGCAGGTCAAGACGGCCGTCGATGACGCGCGAAGTGGCGCGGCTGCCCGCCTCGCCGCTGTTGACGTCAATGATGACCGGCACCGCCAGCCCCTTGAGGTAGACGGTAACGTTGCCCCGGTCGTACTGGCGGCGGGCCTGCACCGTCATCACGCTGCTGTCCGGGATGAAGCTGACGGCAAAGCCGTCCGGGTTACCGTTCCAGGGCGGGGCGCCGAGCGGCCAGGGCGCGCCGGTGTTGTCGGTGAACATCACGGTGCTGGCCTGATGCGTGGTGGTGCGCAATACCGGCATGGAAGCGCCGGGGGAGAGGTTGACGGTCAGCGTGGAAATACGCGGCACCACGTCGGTGGCCTGCCAGGCGCGGCCCCGGCTCGCCTCGTCCATTACCTGGCCGAGCATCTCCACGCCCTGGCGGTTGCCGAGCGGGTTGGCCTGTCCGATAGCCCAGGCCTGCTCCGCCGTCGGCGGGGCGGGCGGCGGCGACTGGCGAAGGGGGGCGGTGATGTCGGTCGCGGTGGGTGGCGTCACCGTGTCAGCAGGAGGATCCGCTGTCACAGTGGCAGTGGCAGGTGCCGGAGGCGTTGCGGCGACCGGTGCGCTGCCGGTCCGGGCCGGGGCCCAGTCGGTGGCCAGCGCGGGCAGCACCGGAACGGCGGACAGCAGCAGGGCCACCGTGGTCAGTGTGAGTCGTTTCATAAGCGTTCCTGAAAAGGTGGGTTAGCGGACGTCGCGGGTGACGATCGCGTCGGCTTCAATGCCCTGCGGCTTGACGCTGACGTCGGTGCGCTGAATGCGCACGGTAAAGATGAAGGACTGCGCCGGAAGGCTATGGGTCTGGCCATCGAGGCTCAGCGTGACCGGGTACTGCACGTCCCAGACGTACAGGCCGCTGCTGTTCTCCACTCCGCGCCGGTAAATCACCCCCTTGCGGGTGACGTTGGCGGACATCAGCAGCTTTTTAGTGGTGACGCTGGCGAACAGGTTGGAGCCAGTCATTGCGCTGTAGTAGCCGCTGAAACCGCCCTCCGAGAACTTCTGCTGCTGCGCGTTCATCTGGGTGCGGTAGTTTTTAAAGTCGATCTGGAATGCGTCACGTATCAGCTTGTCGCCAAAATCAATGATGTCGTCATCGCTGTAGCCCGGCTTGTCGGTCGGGAACTGCTCCAGCACGCTGCCTTTGTATGTGGCGAAATACTTCACCGGCGGATTGGCCACCTTCCAGATAAGCCAGGCATTGACCGGCAGCTGCAGCAGGCTGACGGTGCAGGCGATCAGCGCCACCGACAGCGCCCTGTGGGCGAAGGCGGCGTTCAGCATGTTGTTCATGTGAAGCTTCATCGCGGCCATAAACGGAACGGTCGGGTCTTCCTGCGGGGAAGCAGCCTCCCGGGGGGAGGCATTGGTTTTTTTCATCGGGACGTTCCGTCAGTTCAGTGAGATAAAGGCGCGCAGGCGATCGCCGACGGAGGTCGCCTGCGCTGCCGGTTCGGCTATGGTCTGAACCGCCGCGCCGTATGAGGCGACGCCGGACACGCCGGGCAGGTCGCCCCACGGATCCAGCGTCGGCGGCACGTAGTCGCTGATTTTGTCGCGCGCCGCCTTGCAGATTTTCTGGCCAATCTGGTTCATCACCTCCGTCAGGTTCGGAAAGGTGGGGGCGGTTATCGTGGTGGAGATGTTGCCGAGACAGTCGCCAAGCGAGGCGGAGACGTTGTTCTGGCGCTGTGACCAGGCCTCGGCGGCGGCGCGGGCGCGCTCATAGCCGGACTCGCTGCCGGTCTGGGCGGCCGTCCCGGCACGGCACGATGCGGCCCCGGCGGGCACGCTCGCCACCAGGAGCAGGGTGATACAAATCGTTCGGAGCATAGGGGCCTCACATTGGCTGGGGTTGACTGGCCGGCTTTACCTGCGCGCGCGGGGCTTCTGCGGAGCTCTCAGCCTTCGGCGGTGCGTACGCCTGTGAGAACCCCAGCCTGCTGTGCAGTGCCGGCGGGATCTTTTCCGGGGAAACGAGCGGTACGGCAAACTTAGGTGCGTCCTTTCCCTTCATCTGAAAGGCGAAGGTGTCGAAGTTCGCCGCGCCGTTACTGACGCTGTTGACGGCCGAGCCGTGTCCGATAAGCGACAGCGCGCCGTTCTCCTGAACCGCGTTGAGCGCAAGATAGGTGCTGCCGCTGGCGGCGGAGCAGAGGCGGCCCAGCACGTGGCGCAGCTCACCTTCGTGGCGGATAACGCCCTGCAGGTAGTCACCGTGTCCCTTAACCAGGTGGGCCAGCAGCTCGCCGTCCGCGCCCGTGGCGTGCATCACGACGGAACCGGCGGCCTTCGCCTGCGCTGGCACTGGCGTGCCCGCCGGCGGGGAGTCGGGTGAGGGCTGCCCTTTGCCATCCGGCCCGGTGTACATCAGCCCGTGGCCGGTGGCATCCGGAGTGGCGATCGTCAGCCGCGCCGCGCGGGTCAGCTGCTGCTGCAGCGCCCAGAACGCGTTGCCGTCATAGGCCGACAGCTCGGCCGGGGCGACGGCATTTTTATCCGCGACCAGCAGGCGGTTGTCAGCGGCCGGGGCGATCGTCCAGTGGTTGCGGTGCGTGTCGATGGCCTGAAATCCGGTCACCACGCCGTCGGCGTCTTTGATCGGCGCATTTACCGTGACCGCTTTTTTGCCGAGGTACTGCAGCTTCACCATATCCCCCGGCTGCCTGCCGCTGTCCTTCAGTGCCTGCTCGAGCTCAACGCCCCAGTAGGTTTTGTTGCCGTCGCGGGTGCGCAGCTCCACGTAGAAGCTGTCGGCGTTGCTCTTGTCGAACTGATAGGGGGCTTTACCCGCCTCCATCAGCTTGCCGGTGAGGCCGGTGCGCAGGGTCTCGCGCTCGGGCACCGACATCTGCGGAGCGTGAGAAGGCGCCGCTACCGGATCAGAGACGGATACCGGTGTCGCCGAAACCGGCGCGGCGGATACGGGCGGTGGGGAAGACTCCGGTACTGAGACTGCAGGTGCGGGCGACGCGTTATCCGCCACAGCCTGGCTGATATCCAGCCCGTTCTGCGGCACCGCGTTCTCCGCCCGTGTTTTCAGCAGGGCGTCAAACTGCGCGCGCTGCTGCGGGTTTTTCAGGTGAACCTCGATGTTGTGGTCGGCAATCAGCGTCATCGTTTTGAGGATAAACGCTTCGCTGCCGGTGATTTCCACCGCGCCGCGCTGATTGGCCTTCGCTGAAAGCAGCGCCGCGAGGATCATGCGGTCGTTGTCGCTGGCCTCCGGGGTCGCCATCACGATGCGGTCGCCGTAGTCGCGAAACGCGTCCTGACCGTCGAGGGCGTAAATCCAGGTGTGCCCCTCCTGGCGGCTGGATAACCCCTGCAGCAGCTCATCGAGGTTGATGCGCTCAACCGGGGCTTCCTGCGGGCTGACGTCACCGGCCTGCCGTCCGAAGGTGAAGCTGAAGCCGTTCTCTTCAGCAGAAAGCGGCGCTGAGGGAGAGTGCGATTCTTCCTGTGCAGGTGAAGCAGGTTCCTGGCGGGCGGATGCGGTGACCGGGACGACGTCAGGTTGAGCGTGCGGGAGGGCGGTCTCTTCCACTGCCGTGGCGGCACGTGCAGCAGCCGATGGCTCCGGCTCTGCTGGCATGGTGGACTCCATCACCGGGGCAGGCTCTGAACTTTCGGGCTGAGGCGTGGTTTCAGTCGGTTGCGATACCTCCTGCAGCGCCGCAGCCTGTTCTGCAGCGAACTCAGGCGCTGCAGAGGATGACGCCTCAGCCTGCGGCAGGGGTTTCTGCTCAGCACTCTGAGGGGTTTCGTCTGTCCGTTCGGCCACCGGCTGTGGTGCCACCTCAGCCGGAACAGACTCTGATGCCTGCTTTTGCGGACCGTTTGGTTCAGGCACCGGAGCCTGTTCCGGTGTTGTCACGGTGCCGGATCCCTCCGTTGGTGTGAACGCCTGCTGTTCCATATACGCCGCGTAGTCGGCGAAGTCGCCGTGGTCATCCTGCCGTTCAGCGTGGCTGTCATGGCCGGTGTGGGTGTCTGGCATGGTGTGCTCCTGATTGAAAGCCTGACGCCAGTCAGGGAGTAAGGTGTCCAGCACCGGAGCCAGTTGGTCGCGCACGGCGTTCAGCCCCCGGGACTGATGAATGTCGTTGAAGTCGCTGAATGCGGCGGTGCCGGCGATCGTCTGCGTCCGCTCGTCGTCGGTGAACTGCGGAATGAGAGTCATGCCGCCGATGGCCCCGGCGGCTTCCCGGGCTTTTGCCACGCCCTTGTTGTCTTTCTTAGTAAAATCGTCCTCGCCGAGGATGACGTGTGCAGCATCGGGGTAGAGCGCTTTGAGGTTCCGTGACACTGTCACCATGTTTCCGGCGTCAACCGTCATGACAACCGGCAGGCCGCTGGCCAGATGGAGGCTGGCGGCGGTGGCGTAACCTTCCGCGTACAGCACCGGCCTGTCGGGACGGAGATCGCCTCCGACCACAAAGAAGTTGCCGGTCTTCTCACCCCCTTTTTTCAGGGTCTTGGTACCATCAGGTTTGATGTACTGCAGCGTGCGAATATCGCCGTCGGCGTTGCGCAGCGGGATAACGAGGTTGTCGTACTTGTCCAGCTTCACGCCGTTTGCGGCGGGCACCCCTTTACGGGCCAGGTACGGATGGACATCGGAAGGAACCGGCATCTTTTGCCACTGCCCGGCCAGCGTTCTGGCCATGCGGGCATAGTCGGCCTGCGCCTGTGCGTCGCGGTCCCAGCGGTTCTGCGCCGAGAGAGCGCGCTGCTTCATCATTTCCGCCGGGTCTTGCTGAAACTTACCCGACGAGGTCCATTTCACCTTTTCTTCACTGGCGCGATGGTCCTGATACCAGCCGGCCGGGCGGCCGTTCATGTAGCCCTGGTAGACGCCGGACTTTTTGCCGTGACTGTCGCCCTCTGTGGCTACCCGGTGGCGCTTGCCGTCCATCTCAGGGAGCTCGCCGCCTGGCAAAACAAACCCGGCATCTCTGAGGACCTGGCCAAACTCTTCGGCCGGGCTGAGGTCGTACGCGACGTCTTTCACCTGCCCGGTCACGGTATTTTCCGGCAGCCAGGCTTTGATTTTGTCCAGATCCGCATCCGGCCCGGCGAACCAGAGTTTTTGCGACCGATCATACTCAAGCGGGTAGCCGCCGTCGGGCAGGCGTCCGGCCGCACGCAGCGCGTCTTTTTTGTCGTCCGGGGTGATGGTGAGGTAGGTACGTGTTTTCATTATTGCCTCCAGAACAGGCAGCAGAAGACCTCCGTTGCCGGATGCGCGCGCCTGTGTGAATGAGAGAGGGGTACGGAAGAATGAGGATTAAGGCCCGGCCGTGAATACCGGTGTTAAGGGTTCAGAATGCGTACTGAGGGTGAAACTGAGTCAGCAGTAGCGTGAAAAAAAACGATAAGAGAAGCATAAGCGCCATGATGATCAGCATGACGCAGTTCTTCAGGGCGACGGCTAGAATGATATTCACGATGAGATAGCCCACCATAATCCCGGCTTTAGCCGTGTCCGAAATATCGATAAACGCCAGAACGGCAAGCAGTAGAAATACCGGAACCATCATCATCATCGTAAATATCTGTGCCAGCATGCCGCCATCCCAGGGATACTGCGGTTCTTTCGGTGGCCGGGCCAGTCTGGCCCGTACCGTTAGTGCTTTCACAGTATCTATCATGGACTGAAGGCAGGTCGTTATTTGCGTTGCACGTTGTTTCTCTCGCTTCTCTCTGAATTTCTCTTCCCTCAGTAAACGGGCAAGATAATCCAGGTCATCAGGATCGGGATAACCTGAGGGGGGCGTTACTTTCATCATCTCCTCAATGAGCGTCAAGGCATAAGGGACTTTTTCCAGGCTAAGGAAATCTTTTTCAGTTAGGCGACTGTGAAGAAGGCTCAGGGTGTCCTGAACAGAGCTTTTATCAGGTTTATCATTAACCATTTATATATCTCATCATGTAAAGTAAGTGCCTATACATACATTAGACATTAAGGAGTTTTTGTATGAGGGATGTTGCCTGTTCTTTACTTATAATGTTTGCTATTTCACTCTTTCTTAGGCGATTTTTGGTCAAAGAATTTAAAGTTATCCTTCTGAGTAAGGTTATCTTTTTATCAATGCTTTGGTTATTTTCTGCTTTGCTGTTCATGGCTGTCGCTGTCGATTATTTGCTCGATATGTTCCTGACAACGTTGGGTAGCGTAATGTTATATTTTTTGATTATCTTATTAGTGGTGATGGTCTCTGCGCTCACCGCATTCTTTGCTATCAAAGGGCCAATTGAAAACACATATTTAACTTTTGGCTTCAGTGGGGATGTGCGATTGGATATAAACAAAAACTTCATACCGCCTGCAATGTCATCATCTGAACGTGCGGATTTTATTCGATCTTTCATTGGTAAAATTTCCTCTTTAAGCAGAGTGACTACTAAAAGACTTACAATTAAATCGCATTTGCTACAGGGTTATATATCTAAAGTAATGGAGGATGCATTAAAAGAGAGTGGTTTCTCCTTCACATGCTGCACGTACAACATAGGGCTCGTTGAAAGCGCTACGCTGAATCTGTGGTATGGCGGCAGTACACGTTACCGTCTGTTCTCACACAAGAAACATGCAAACGGGTTTAAAGCTCACAGAACGGGGCACAAATTTGTCATTAACATTAATCCGTGAGGGCACAACTTTCTGTTATTCGAAGAACATCCGGTACCACCAGGGGCGACCCGTGAGCCGCCTGCCGCGCAGCAGCCGGACCAGGCGCTGCCACAGTACCGTGATGGTAAAACCCCGCCACGAGAGCAGGCGGAAGAAAATAATCAGGCCGGTTACGGCGTAAAGCGTCGACGTCTCCGGCCACTGAAACCACGCGGTATAGAGCGTGAACAGCACCACAGGGATGCCGAAAATTTCCAGCCGCCGTCCCGCGTCCCGCCAGGGGTTCCCCTTCATGACTGCCTCCTGATGTCCAGCTCGCGACGGGTGATGACGCTCAGCAGTTCGCGCTCGTCAATTCGCCCATCCTGATACAGCGACCACGCCCTGTCGCTCATGCGTGCGCCGCGCTCAGACAGATGGTTATCAATCCAGTCGCGCCAGCGGGTGTGGTCGAGCCGCCCAAGTGCCGTGCGGATCTCCTCGTCAAACACCAGATACTCCCTGACCGACTGCCGTTTGCCGTCGGTGGTGCGCAGCAGGCGCTGGGCAATCACGTACTGCAGGTTGCTGAGCAGGTTATGCGCCATCGCCTCATGCTGCTCTTTCGGCACCAGGTTCAGCGCCCGGGGGATGGTCTCCCCGGGCGAGTTGGTGTGCATGGTCGACAGGCAGAGGTGGCCGGACTGGCCGTTCATGATGGCGCCGAGCAGCGTTTCGGGATCGCGGATTTCGCCGACGCCGATAACCCCGGGCGCGCGGCGCAGCGTCAGGCGCAGGTGCTCGGAAAACGACGCCACGTCGCGGCCTATCTGCGACTGTTCCGGCATCAGAACCGCATCGGGAAAGTTGAGCAGAAACTCGATCGGGTCCTCGGCGGTAACGATTTTGCGGTCCGGGTCGGTGCGGGCGCAGTACTGGTAAATGGCCGCCAGCAGCGTGGACTTGCCGGATCCGGTCTCGCCGACCACCAGGCCGATGCCCTTGTGCGGCAGCAGCGCCGGGAATAAATCGGCCTCCAGCCCGAGGGTTTCCAGCGCCGGGATGACCGTCGGGATGGTCCTGAGCGTCAGTGCCGGCACCATGTCGTAGTCACCGACGGTGGCCTGCACGAAGTTACAGCGAAAGCGCAGGCGCTCGCCCCGGTCGAGGCCATAGCGCTGATAGATATCACCGGTCAGCTGCAGGGCGCGGTCGACGCCCTTACCGGCCTTGAGGTCGCCCTTGATCTGCCCGGAAAACACGTCGTCCATCAGGCGCGTCAGCTGCGGCGGCTCGATGCGAAACCCGGTGGCTCTGACCTTGCGGCCGTGAAGGTCAACGACAATCGGCCCGCCGCCCTGCAGGAAGATATCGGACACGCCGTTGCGCGCGCAGTGGACCAGAAACCCGCGCAGCGCGTCGCCGGTGATGCCGCCGTGCCGGTGAAAGTCGAACGCCGGAAAGGTCATTTTTGCTCCTTACGGATAACCGGCTTCCAGTGGTTTTTATCCACCACGAAGCCCGCCGGATCCTGAATGCGTTTCACCTTGTCGCCAATCATCAGCGCGTCGCGCGTGCCGGTGACGCTCTGCTGCGTCTCCTTCACGTCCGGCGCCTGTATCATGCCCTGCTGCAGCAGCGTGGAGTAGCGCAGCATGCCGGTGTAGTCGCGGGTCAGGCGGTTGAAGTTGGACTCCAGGGTGCGATCGGCGCTGAGGCG
This sequence comes from Erwinia sp. LJJL01, assembly GCF_047300805.2. Classification (NCBI taxonomy): domain Bacteria; kingdom Pseudomonadati; phylum Pseudomonadota; class Gammaproteobacteria; order Enterobacterales; family Erwiniaceae; genus Erwinia; species Erwinia sp. LJJL01. Next base: position 78,949 of record NZ_CP178575.1, read on the forward strand.
GCCTTCCTCCCAGCCCCGGCGCACCGCCGCCTCCCAGACGGCCTTCTCTTTGCCGTTTTTGGGGCGGACGCTGACGTCGGGGGCCTCAATACGCTTTGCCGCCAGGCCTGGCAGCAGCCAGGTGCGCCAGCCGGGCGGGTTGCTGACGAAGCGCGCCGGCAGCAGGATGTTGTAGGTACGGTACGCCGAGCGGATCTGGTCGGGCGTCACGTGCGCCATGTCGCTCGCGGTGGCGATGACCGGTGGCAGGTAGCCCTGGCGGCTGATGAGCGGGCGAAAGTCGTACATGTCGTTCAGCACGCCGTCGCGGGCGGTCAGCTGCTGGCGCAGCTCCCACGCGCGCTGGGCCTTGCCGCCCTGAAAGCCCACGGTCTGGCCCGCGTCGTTGAGCATCTGCCAGACCGTGTCGCTCAGGCCGTTATAGTCGTTCACCGGCGGGCTGATGTAGTCCGAAAGGCCGCCGGGCGGGGCGTCCTCCGCCAGTCCGTTGGTGGCGCAGCCCAGCAGCAGCAGGGCGGTCAGGGTACGTTTCATGCGAGGCGCCCTCCCTTATCCGGCAGGGCAAAGTACAGGTGCAGCTCGGCGGACTGCTGCTTCAGGGAGGCGCGCCAGCTTATCTGCGTCTCCAGCTGGCGCAGCAGGCTCTCAAAGGTGACGTTGTCGGCGTGAACGCTGACCGGCAGCGGCAGGCGCACCCCGCTGTAGGCAAAGTGCAGCCCGCGCTGGCGGGCCAGCTGCGCGAGCAGCTCAACGGCGTCGCCCTCCCAGTCAACCGACAGCCGGTCGCTGTTGGCGCTGAAGGTGCCGGGCAGGCGCAGGGCCTTCTGGTTCAGCGCGCCGGCATGGTACAGCTGCTGCTGCGCGCTGCGGAGTTGGGCGGCACCGGCGGATGCCGGGGTCAGCTCAGGTGCGGCATCCGGCTGGCTGGCCTGACAGCCGGACAGCAGAATGACGGCCAGAGTGGCCAGAGGATTAATTTTCATAGTAGCGTGTCCAGAAAAGAAGTAATGAGGCACTGACATCAGGCATGTCACCCAAAACGGGCGCAGGTGACGTACAGCTCGCGGAGGGTATAGAAAGACGCAATCCAGTAGCCGTTCTGAATGTAAATGCTGTAGGTGGCGTTGACGACGGCTGAATCGCCTTCTTTCTTGCCGGTGATGTAGCAGAGGTTGGTATCCGCTGCGGCAATCGGTTTACCAACATCAAGGCCGCCCAGCGTATGTACGGTGTAGGTGATGTTCTGCCCGCCGTTCAGCACCCATTTCAGGTTCTGGCAGGAGAGCGTGGCCCCGGCCGCGTTGCGGCTGATGTTGCCGTTTTTCGGGCAGGCCTGGCCGACCGTGTTGATCCTGTCGAGCTCGATGGTGTTGCCCACCGACAGCTGCCCGTCGCTGCGCACGCTGCCGCCTTTGAGCTGGCCGCTGGTCATGATGCCCTTGCCGTTCACCGACTTTATCCAGCTGTTGTCGTCCATATACAGACCGCCGCCGTGCGCCTCGTTCATCCAGCCCTTGCCGCTGCCGGTTATCAGCCAGCCGCCCCTGGTTTTGATGTCGTCTTCTGCGGTAACGGTCTGGCCAAACGTGCCGGTGTCGGCGCTGACGTCTTTTGCCTTGTTCAGGCTGCTGCCGTTCATGTCGATATCGGTGTGCATGCGGTTCAGATCCGGACGGCCGCTGACCTGATAGCGGTACAGGCGGTCGCTCTCCTGCAGGTCGGTGCCGAGCACCTCGGACGACAGCCAGGTGGCGAGGTGCCCGCGCGCCGCGCTCAGTCCGTACGTGCCGAGGTTCATTTCCCAGCCGGCGAACGCGCCCGTCGCGACGTTGGCCGGCCAGACGTAGCCGCCCGCGCCGTCCACCTTCTGCGAGATGTAGCGCAGCCCCTGGAAGCTGAACTCGCGCCCGCCGGTGGTCAGCACGAACGCCACCAGTTTCTGGTTAAACGTCGGGTCGCGGGCGATGCCGACCGTGTAGCTCTGGGCCGCGCCGTTGCGCAGGCCAAACCCCGGCGGCAGGTAGCCGTCCGTCTGCAGCCTGGCGGCGGTAATGGTTATCGGGGTGCCGCCGCTGACCTGGGCGGTCAGCGCCTCGCGGTTGTCGCGGATAAAGCTTTTGGCCGCGCTGCCCACCGCCGTCATGTTGCGGGCCTCCACGCCCCACTCCAGCTCCTCCAGATAGCGGGCGTAGCGCGGATAGCCGTAAACGGCGGCGAGCATGATGACGAGCAGGACGAGAAGCACCTCGATGCTCAGAAAACCCCGGTTAACGGGGGAGGGAGTCGGTTTTTTCATGCGTGTCAGCCTGTTGAAAAGGGAAAACGCTGCGCCAGGATGGACGCGGCGAGGCACAGGGAGAACCAGGGGGCGAACGGCACCTCCCGCGCGCGCGCCATCAGACCGGTCAGCCCGGCGAGGTGGCGCAGCGCAATCAGCCCGAGCGCGCAAAGCGTCAGCCCGGCCGACACCGGCAGCGTCAGCCAGGCGCTGAAGCCCGCGAGCAGCCAGACGTCGCCCTGGCCAAAGCGCTCCGGGCCGTGCCGGTTCGCCCAGTGGCGAAAGACGCTCAGGAGCGTAAACATCACCAGCCCGTTCACCACCGCAACGGGCAGCGTGACGGCGGCACCGGGCAGCAGTGAGAACAGCAGTCCACTGGCGATGAACCCGCTGGTGTGGCGCAGCGGCAGCCAGCGGCGGGCCAGGTCAAGCGTGCTCAGCAGCAGGCACCATCCCGTCAGCAGCAGGTCGCGCAGCACCTCCGGTGCCGGCAGCGTGAGCACCAGCCCCCGGGTGGCCACCAGTGCGGCAACTCCGGCAAACAGCAGCACCAGTCTGCAGGCACCGGGCAGGGCGCGCGGTCGCTTTCCCTCCTGTTCATGAATAAATCCGGCGGCCTGGCGGACCAGCTGCCGTCCGGTAAGAATAAACGCCGGATAAAAGGCGCAGAACGTCAGCAGCGGCATCGTCATCGCCTCGCCAGCAGGCGGCTGTAGTGGCCGTAAACCAGCCCGGCATAGCGCATGCGGGTCGGTTCGCTCTCCTTCTTAAACCCGGCGTTGTAGGAGCCGAGGCAGCTCCAGTTCACGCCGCACTTTTTAAGATGGGTGGCGAGGATCCACGCGCCAATCTGCACGTTAAGGCAGGCGTTGCTCAGCAGATCCTCCTTCGAGCGGATAATGCCCATTTTGACGAGCGTCGGGATGTGGCTGGAGTTGACCTGCATCACGCCGTAGTCGGTGCTGGTCACCTGGCCGGCCTTATTGCGATTGGCGTTGGTGGCCCGGGGGTTCAGTCGGCTTTCCTGCACCGCGATGGCCTCCAGCAGCACGGGATCTATCTGGTAGCGCGCGCCGGCGGCCTGAAAGCAGAAGGCGCTGGCGGAGCCGGAGGCGAAGAGCAGCAGGAGCAGCGCGATACGTGGCAGGGTTCTTTGCATGGCATCAGTCCGGTAAGGGGGCAGGCGCGCGGCCTGCCCGGTCAGTCAGGTGTTGCTCTTGAACTTCAGGGTGTTGTTGCCCGTGGAACCGGTGTCCGCCTGGCACTGCGAGCCGGCGTCGGATGCCGTAACGGGACCCGCGGTCATCGTGCCGTTGAGGGTGGTCTCCGAGACCACGGAGGTCTGCGACATCTTGGTCGCCATGGTCACGCAGGCCTCCTGCGGCACGGCCTCGTAGGTCAGCGAGAAGCCGGTTTTACTGCCGCCGCCGGTGGCCTCGGCCTGTACCGTCACGCTGCCGCCCCAGGTGTTGATGACGGTGGCACTGCCGCTGCTGCGATCGCCGACGGTCGTCATTGAGGCCGGTACGCCGCCGAACTGAATCAGCGATCCGGTCATGCGGGCCGCGTCGCTGAACTCATAGCCGCCCTGGGTTTTCAGCAGGGTGCGGGTCTGGGTCATGATCTCCTGCATATTGCCGAGCTCCATGGTGGTGTCATTTTTACGGAACAGGCTGCCGCTGTTGGCGAAGATGACCACCACCATCACGACGATGACGGCGAGGATGACGGCCATCTCAATGCTCAGTACGCCGCGATGAACCGGGCGCGCGCAGGCCTGTGTTGCTGATTTTTTCATGGTGTTTCCTTTTTGCTGTGAATGGCGGTAATGCCGGATAGAACTGAAAAAAGCGAGGGTGAAACGGGTCAGCCGCCAAGGCGGGCGGCCATGTCGTTGAGCTGCTGAATCACGCTCACCAGCAGGAACATGTAGCCGCTGACCAGCAGAAACAGCGCCACAGAAAGGCGCAGGATGCGGCGCTTAATCAGCCTGACGGCGCGCACCAGCCAGTGGCGGGCGTAGTTCTCAATGATGATTTCGGCGTTGTCGCCGTCGGTCAGCAGCGCCAGCTTGTTGACGGCGTCGCGCGACGGAAAGTGATAGCCGGTGTTGCGCAGGGCGAGCCCCAGATGCTGCCCCTGCCGCACCAGGCGACGCGTGGCGTTGAGACGCTCCAGCAGCCAGGGCGAGGCGTTGCGCGCCAGGATATCGAGCGATTCGAGCGTCTTCACGTCGGCGCGCAGCAGCGCGGAGACGTTAAGCAGGAAGGCCACGCCCTGAAAATCCCGGTATACCGACCAGGGCACCAGGTGGTCAAGCACGCGCCGTACACGCCCGGTCAGGTTGCCGAACGACCAGATAACCCAGGCGGTCAGCACGGCGGTGGTCAGCGACAGCAGCACGCCGTTCACCACCACAAAGTCTGACAGGGCCCCCAGCCACCATATCCCGCCCTCCCACGTCTCGCGGGGCACGATTTTCGCGAGCTGCGGAATGAAGTGCTCGCTGACCAGCACCATGATGCTGACGACGGTACCGATAAGCGCCAGCGGGTAGCCCAGCGTGCTGAACACCGTGGTCTTCATCTCGTCCACGCCCTGTACCACGGTCATGGCGCGGCGCAGCGCGTCGGCCACGCGCCCGTCCATGACCCCGGCGCTGATAATGGCCGCCTCCTGACGGGGCACCCAGTCGGCCAGCGCCACGTCCAGCGACTGGCCGTGGCTGAGCGACGTCAGGCAGTCGTTGAGCCAGACCGCCGACGGGGACGAACGGCGGCCAAAATCGGTGGCGGTGTCGCGCATGCTGGTCAGCGCCACCTCCAGCGTGCGGTTGTTGTCGAGCAGAAAGGCCAGGTCCTCATACAGCGCCAGCCGGTCGCGGGTGGTAAAGGTGTGCCGGTAGATCCAGCGGGTGGCGGCGTACCGCCAGCCCGCCGTTCCGGCGCTGCCCCGGCGGGCCCGGTTACGCAGGGCGCTCAGGGCCTTCATGACGTCACCCCGGCATCAGATGTCAGCCAGCGGTCCTCGTCCAGCGGGCTGATGCGGTCGGCGGCCAGCGGGTCGACCCGTCCGGCGTTGACGTGATGCAGCAGGTGCGCGTTGCGGGTGATGCCGCCGAGCGTGGTGTGCCAGTACGCGCGGGCGGCAAGCTTGCCCTGTTCGCGGTAGAGCTGCATAAACCTGGCGTCGGGGCTGATGACCTCGGCGATCACCGTGCGTCCGGCGATGCCCCGGTGGCACTGCCCGCAGCCCGCCTCGTGGCGGAAATACAGGTTCTCAGGCTGGCAGCCGTGAGTCAGCAGCGCGTGCTCCTCCGGCGTCAGCGCGTCCTTCACCTCAGACCACGGCCGCTTACAGGCCGGGCAGAGCAGCTGTACCAGGCGCTGGCTGATAAGCCCGATAAACAGCTGCGGGTCGGTCAGCAGCGCCGGGTTGATGCCCATGCCGAGCAGGCGCTCAAGAATGTTGATCGGGTCGTTAGCGTGCAGGGTGGTCATCAGCAGGTGGCCGGTCATGGCCGCGGTGACGCCGGTGCGGGCGGAGTCCGCGTCGCGCAGCTCGCCGACGATGATGGCGTCCGGGTCAAGACGCAGCCCGGCGGACATCATCCGCACCCACGCCGTGGCGACGGCCGCCGGGTTGTTCTTGTCGGCGACGATCGCCGTCTGCACCGCGCCCTCAATGCTGCCCTCCGGCGGATCCTCAATGGTCAGCAGGCGGCGAAGGTTGCCGGTGCTGTCCAGATACAGTTTGGCGAAGGTGCGCAGCGTGGTGCTCTTGCCGGAGCCTGTCGGTCCGGACAGCACGACGATGCCCTCGGGGCGCTGCAGCATGCGCCGCAGGCTTTTTTGCTGCGCGGGCAGGTAGCCGAGCTCGTCGAGGGTGGGCGGCGAGGCGCCGTCGTCGGGGATGATGCGCATTACCACGTACAGGCCGTACACCGCCGGGGTGTGGGCATAGCGCGCCCCGAACAGGTTCAGCCCGTGCAGGAAGTCGCGGCGCAGGCGGCCGTCCTGCTGGCGGTTGGCGTTGAACTGCGCCTCGGCCACGTCGCACATCGACAGCACGATGGTGGAGGCAAGGTTCATGCCGTCCTCCTGTGAAATCGAGTCGACCCGGACCAGGTCGCCGTGGACGCGCATCATGACCAGCGTGGTGCCGCCCCGGCCAATCTCCAGGTGGATATCAGAGGCGTGTAGTGCGGTCGCCTGACGAAAAAGGCCGACCACACGCTTCTGGCTGCTGCTGAAGTCCTGGCCTGCAGACGCATCCGGCTGGGCGGTTTTCAGCTCGCGGAGCTCGTCGAGCGGGATGAATTGCAGGGTGACGGGCTGCTTCTGGCGCAGCGCGTTGACGTAAGACTGGACGCGCACGTCGGCGCGGTGGTGCTCGGCGATGTGCAGCGTGGTCCTGCCTGAGTCATCGCTGACCGGGTGCAGCCAGTCCTTTATTGCAGGGGGGAGCAGTGTCTCTGACATGGAAACCTCATTCGGTGAACGCCAGGGTGTGGGTTTCCCCGGCGGCGGTGGTGACCTGCACTTCCTGCGCGGTGATGTGCTTCACGGTATGGCCCGAGCCCGGCACGCGCTGGCCGGCGACCACCTCGACGCCCGCACCGTCGGCAAGCACCAGGCGGGCCCGCAGCTGCTTCCCGCTGCCGGCAATTTCGGCAATGCGCGGCAGGCTGCCGCGCACCGGGTCGGGCGTTTTGCCCGGCGCGGGGGACAGCAGGGTCTGCGTCAGGGCGGAGGGCACGGAGGCGTCATAGCCGTTGTTCTGCTGCAGCGAAAGCAGGGCTTTGGCGCGCGCGCCCTGCGCTTCGTACAGCAGGGTGTCGCTCTGAATACGCTCAAGGCGGGCGAGGTTCAGGGTGTCCGCCGGCAGGTCAGCGGGCACCGGGATGGCAACGGGCGGCGGCAGTGCCGGTCCGGTGACGGCAGCGGTCGGGGTCGCCTGGGCGCCGAACGCGAGTCCGGCCAGCAGAACGCCCGTCAGGGCGCAGTGAAGTTTAACGTCGGGCATAGAGGGTTCCTTCGAGAACGTAGTGCAGGCGGGCCTGGGCGAGGCTGACGGTGATGCGCGTCAGCCGGATGCCGGAGGCGTCGAACTGCGCCGGATTGAACAGCCGGTCCGGCGGGATGTCGGTGCTGAACGTAAAGCTGAAGCTGCGAAACGGCAGCGCCAGCTGCTGCCCGTCGATGCGGGTGGTGGCCGCGCCGTCTTCGGTCAGGCTGAGCCGCGCGCGCAGCTGCTGGGCGTAGTGGGTCAGGCGCTGCGTCTGCGCCTCCATGCTGCCTGCGTCCTCCGGTGAGGCGGGAAGCGGCATGCTGAGCGCCACCGCCACGCCGCCGGTGTCGGCGCTGCCCGGGATGTTGAACAGCGGCGCCAGACCCGGATACCAGTGCGCGAGGCGATGTGCAAAGTCGCCGATGGTGCCGCCGGCGGGCTTGCTCCAGGCAAAACGAATGGCGTCCTGCGTGCAGTCGGCGGTGGTAAAGCGCCAGCCCGCGATGCTCAGCGGAGCGGCCTGCCACCGCCGGCTGCAGTGGCTGACGAAGTCCTGCAGCACGGGCTGGCTTTTCCAGGGCAGCAGCACCGCCGGGGTGGCGGACTTGAGCTGCTCGCGGGCCTTGAGAAACGCCGCACGCGCCGCCGCCTGCTTCGTCTCATCCTGAAAGGTCTGATACTGCTGATGGCCGAAGTAGCCGCCGAATACCAGCAGCAGCAGGGCCGACCAGGCAAGCAGCGCCCGGCGACTGGAGACCGGCTGCAGCCTCGCGGTGCGGGACACGGTCAGTCCGGACAACAGGTCTTCCAGCGCCCGTTCGCACCCCGACACGCCCGGCACCAGCCCGTCGGGGCAGTACAGAATGCGGTCATCGGCCGCCGCCGTGTCAAAGCTCAGGAAGGTCTCCAGCGCCTGGCAGACCGCCTCACGGTCGCCCGTGACGTCGGACAGCACCGAGAGCTGCCCGTCCTGGGCGGCGATGAACCAGTAGCGATCGTTACCGAGCGGGAAGATGCCCCAGCCGTGCGCCCCGAGCTCAGGCAGCGCGCAGAGCGCCAGCGACGCGGCGCGGCGGGCCTCTTTCGGCGTGAGTCCGGCGTCGCTGAGGTTGCCGGTCCCGGTCAGCAGCTGGCCCCTGCCTGCCGGGACGGTGGTCAGCCGGTCGGCCTCCCGGGCGCGTGCGGCGCGGCGGGCGGCGGCACGTGCGCCTGCAATCAGCTCCCAGTGCAGTCCGGCAACCAGCGAATGACGACCGTGGGGAATAACATACGGTGCGTTCTCTTTGCTCATGGTCTACCTCAGCAGGGTTGGCGTGATGAGAATGACCAGCATCGTGTCGTTGTTCTGACCGTTCGCGCCGCCGCCCAGACCGAAGAAGGACGGTGAGCCGACGCCCTGGCTGTTGGCCGCGTTGTTTGCCTGCTGGTAGCCGCTGATGAGCAGGGCCTGACCGGAGTCGAGAATGACGTTCTGCGCGAAGTTCTGCATTTTGGTTTTGGGCAGCTTCAGCGTGACGTCGCCGATTTTTTCGGTCTGCATCTCCGGATCGTCGCTCATGGAGATGGAGAACTGCAGCTCGGTGCGATCGGAGGCCGGCATGATGTAGGGCAGCATCGTCATGTTGAAGCCGGTGGATATGGTCGACTTCTCCACCGAGGTGGTGGAGCCGACGTTGGCCGTGTTGTCGGTGCTTATCTGGCTGAAGTAGTCCTGCTGCGTCACCACCTGGATCCGGACCGGGTTCATATTGGTGGTGGTGCTGGCGTTCTCCGTCACCGTTGAGACGTTGGCCTGCAGCGACAGGGCGTGAATAAAGGCGTTCGAGTTGGCAAACTTGCCGTCGAGGATAGACACGCCGCCGGTCATCGCACTCCCGGCCATGCCCGGCATGCTGCTGCCCAGCGACAGCCCGACGCTGCCGGACCTGAACACGGCGTCCCAGTCGAGGCCCATCTGGTCCTGACGCTTTTTGGTGACGGAGTAGACCTTGACGTTCAGCAGCACCTGACGGGTGAGCTCCTTATTGCGCCCCTCAATGTAGCTCTGCACCGAGCCGAGCACCCTCGGGGTGTCGGTGACGGTCAGCATGCCGCTGGAGAGCGACATCCGTCCGGATCCCGGGGTCAGCATCTCCTTCACGGTGGCCTCGATTTCCTTATACCGGTTGGTGGTCATGTCCGTGGTGGTGGTCTGCGAGGTGTTGCCGTCGCCGGAAATGCCGCCCTCGCCGGACGTGGAGGAGGAGCCGTACACGGAGCGGGAGGCAAAGGAGGTTTTGGAGTCCTGGAACGCGATCGGGAAGGAGCGGGTGTCGAGGTAGAAAATCACCAGGGTGCCCTTCTCATAGCGCCAGGACAGCCCGAGGCGCGTGGTGACGTAGTCCATCAGGCCGGCAACGCCGCCCTGCCAGTAGACGCCGCGCAGCGTATTGCCCGCGCCTGCCGTGGCCCGGACGGGCGCGGCGACGGCGCCCATGGCGTTGAGCGGCACCATGCCGCTGGCGTCCGGGGCGGGTACGCTGCCCTGAATGCGCTCCGTTTTGCCGCCGCCCGCCGACATGGCCGACAGGGCGTCCGGCGTGATAACCACCGGCAGCTTACAGTCGCGGGTGATGATGGCGCCGATTTCCGCTATTGAAATTTCGCCCGGGCGGGTGAGGGTCAGGGCGCAGCCCGGCAGCTGCGCCGCCGTCTGCGCGGTACCGTTGAGTGGTACCGGGTTAATCCACTGGGCGGTCAGGTCGCGCACCGGCGAGCCCGACGACAGCTTACTGATGTGGTCGCGCGCGGCGCCGAAGTCCCGGTCGGACTGCGCCATCGTCTGGTCTATCCGGTTCATGCTGCTGCAGCCGGACAGCAGCAGGCTGACGCCGGCGGCGAGCGCCAGCGTCTTAGGTGTGTTGTGCATAGAGAAAGTCCCGAAGGTCAGTTGAGATATACGAGCGAGGCGTCGGGGACGACGGCCGGTACGGTGACCCGCATGTCGTTCCCCTGGTTATCGGTCAGGCGACGACTGCTGACCCGGCCGAGCAGGGCTGAGCCGCGCGTGAGGGCGGCCAGCGCGCCGGACAGGCCCCGCGCGTCTGGCTGATAAACCCAGACCCGGCCGTCGCTGATGACGTGCTTCAGTCCGGGGTAGGGCGTGAAGCCGAGGTCGGCGTCGCGGATGACGCCGCTGCTCTGCGGATGGTCATACAGCCAGTCGTTGATAAGGTTGATGTACTGCACGGTCTGACGGGCGTGCTGCTGGCTTTCACCGCCGGCCAGCTCAGACACGCGCGTCGCGTCGCGGTGCGTCATATCGGCCGAAAACAGAAACCACGCCAGAAACATCGACAGCAGCCAGTAGCCTGCACCCATCAGCGCACCTCCCTGTCGTCCACCTTCAGCAGGCACTGCGCGGTGCTGATGCCCGCGTACAGCGGCACGCTGGCGGCGCTGTACAGGCGGAAGACGCCGTCGAGCGCGTCGCGGAACGAGCCTGCGAACGCGAGAGGCGCATCGATGCGGTAGTTAACGTCGGTGAGCCAGGCCACGCTCCAGGTTCCGTTCTGTCCGGTGGCGCACTTTTCCTGCGAGGCCCAGATAAACAGGGTGTCGCGAAGCGTCGCGCCCCGTTCGGCGTGCCAGCGCGGGGTGACCGGTGCGGGTGCCGTCACCGCCGGCGGCGTGAGCGGAGGCGTCACCGCTGGCGTTGAGGTGCTGCCTGTCGCACGGGTGAACAGGCTCTTCGCCCCGTCTGGCGCGGGCGCAGCGGCAGGCGAAGGTGGTTTGACGGCCACTGGTGGAGCAGACGTCGGTGGGGCAACGAACGCGGCCGTCATGTTTGCCACGGAGACGCGCCTGGCCTGCCAGTCTATCAGCGCCGCCCAGCCCTCCCGGCGCAGCAGCGCGTCCAGCACGTAAGGCCACTGGTCCGCCGCCTGCAGGCTGAGGCTTTTTCCGGCCTTCACCTTCAGGTCGGCAGACAGCGACACGGTCCAGCCCGGCGGGATAATTTTCCGCAGCAGCGCATCCGGCTTCAGATCCCGTTCGCTGACGCTGATAAAGGTCAGCGCCGGCGGCGGGCCGAGAGTCCTGACGCGGGTCAGGTTGCGCAGCGGCACCGGTGCGGGCGGCGTACCGGGTTTCGCCATCGCGGTTTCGGGCTTGCCGGAAGAGGGCAGCGGAGAGGCGCGTGCGGGCTGCGCGGACGTGCTGGCGAGCCTCAGGTCGTTCTGCGCCAGGGCGATGATGCCGGACTGCGTGGCAATCTGCTTATCCACGAAGGTCCGTGCATCACCGTCGGCCGGCCGGACGTGGGGCAGGCTGCAGCCGCCCAGCAGAACGGGAAGCAGTAGGGTGGTGTGTATTTTCATAGGTATCGTCGGATTGTGGCGTGCCGGGCCGGTAACAGCGTGGCGCGGAACTGCCGGAGGAAAAATGGGGGTTAGCTCATAAAGTTTTGGGTGAACTCGGCAATCTCCTCCTCGGCGTCGTCGATAAGGCTGCGCAGGGTGGTCAGCTTATCGAGGGTGATCGCCTCCGGGGCTCTGGCGCGCAGACGGCAGGCGCGTCTGAACTCAATGATCCGGGCGGCCCGACAGATCTGCAGCTCGCGCAAATCCTTTTCGGTTACGGTGATGCACATTGTGATTGTCCTCAGCATGAATGCGGGTTCTCGCTTAACCCGTTATCAGTGATAGCGTTCATCATCAGAGCATGATGGTGCAGTTGATGGCTGCCAGAAGCGGTATTTCAGCGGGCTCCATTCGCTGGCGGGCAGTGACGCGGTTCCGATATGCAGGGTGCGGATGAAGCGTCGGTTATCAAGTACCAGCTCGGTATCGGCCACGACAACCTGAAAACCTTCGGCATGGAAGATAGCCTCCGCACCGTCACCTTCGCCGTCATCCGGCGCGCGGTTCATCAGCAGCTGAAACGTCACCGGCAGCACCATATCTCCGGTCGACTGGAAGGCGTTCTCCGTGCGCGTAAGCTGCAGCGCATGCCTGCGGCGATCTTTGAGGCGCTGCACCAGCTCCTCCGTGATGTTTTCCGGAAACCGACAGACGACAAGGCGCCACTCTTTCTGCATCAGGAGGTTAAGCGTCGTGCGAAACCGAAAGAGATCGCACCGCTCAGCAGCGGTGGCATGGCTTAGCAGCACGCTGAGCGTGGAATCTACGGGAATGGACTTATCGCTGGTGTCGAGCAGCTGGCGCAGCGTGGTGAACTCGGCACACATCCCCCGAAAAACGGGGTTTTCGCGTGCCGTATCGAGCCAGCCGGATATAAAGCGTCTGCGTCCCATCTCCGAAGCGAAGGGGGTCTCCTGATCCGCCGAACGAAGCGCGACCAGAATGCACCAGAGCAGATGCTGTACGGGATTATCTGCGGAGTACAAAGGCTATCTCCTTGAGTGAGGAGCACTACCGGATGCCGGCAATGGTGTCTGGAATTCCTTCCGCCAGGAGGAAAACGCCAGAAAAGGCTAACCGGTAAAAGGAACAGGGGACGTCCAGGCAGGACCGGTTCAGGCACCATTGCCGGCAGCCGGCAATGCAGTAAGTTAGTGAACAGGGATCCGGCGTGCCGCCGGGTTAACGGGAAACTCCCGGGACTTCATCAGAACCCGAGCGAACCGGGTTCGAACACAAGCTGCATCAGGAGGGCCACGTTCGACACCGGGCGCGCGTCCTGCTCCATACGCAGCAGAGAGTGGTACTGCGCCGCCGTGAGGTGCTTTTGGGAGGCTTCCTGCAGTTCGTCCCGGGCTTCAGGGCAGAGGGTAGGGTCAGGGTGGAGCATCATCAGCCCCTCAACCACCAGTGGACGCATGGGGGCAATCTGAGAGCCGCTCATGACAAATCCGCAAAAGGCAGAGTGCGTGCGGATTTGAGCGACAGGCTGCGTGGCCAGATTGGCCTTGAGGAAGAAATAGCCGGGAAACAGGGGGGAAATGCGTTTCCGCACGCAGTTTACCTTGTCGGCGCGGGGGATGGTTTTGACGGTAAGCGGCGTCCATGGGGTGATCTGCTGGTCACTCAGCCAGTCAAACAGTCTCTCCCGGTTTTTACCGCCGGTAATGTACTGCGCCAGATACCAGTTTTGTCCATTGATCTGTTCAAAATTCATCATGCTCTCGCCCGAACCGATCCCCCTGTGGGGTCATTCTGTATCCGGCTGAGCCAAATACACTGGGCGATGACGATGGTTCAGGGCTGTCATACTCAGCTTTTGTCCATCAGACAGCGGCATCGCTCAGTCTACTTTTTATGGTTGTCATGCACACAGTTCTCTTGGCGGTAGAACCGGGGATGTTTAAAACTATAGCACCAAAATACATTGAAACAAATATCTTTGCGATAATGATATTTGTTGTTGTCAGTGCTTTATATGATCCCCTGATACGCAGAGGTGGTAGAGCATGGTTCCCAAGCGACTAAAAGCAGCTCGCGAAGCCGCAGGATTAACACAGGCACAACTGGCAGAGCTTATTGGAATTGAAGGGGTTAGCCTCAATTCACGCTTGTCGAACTATGAGAGCGGTCGCTTTACACCGTCTTTCGACGTCATCATTCGTATCGCCAAGGCTCTGGATTATCCGGAAAGCTATTTCTACACGCTCGACGATGATGTAGCAGAGGCTATTTTTCATTTTCATCAGCATAGAAATGATAGATCGCTAAATCCGTTTTACGATTCACAGGATGAAGCAAAAAAATATAAGGCATCGCTTGATGAAGCAAAGAAAATGATTGAAAAATTGTTGGATTTCATCAATAAATCAATAGGTTAGTTACTTTTCCGTGTAAGGTGCTAACGAGTCATTCTTTATCCGCTTAGTAAGTGCTCACCATAAATCCTTTCCAGTAATAATTAACTATAAATATTTGAGAAAACCTTTGTGATTAAATGATGTTAGCCACAATTCCCTCTTGGCGGAAAGGAATAATGGTTTCATCTTGGTGATATTTTAGTAAACAGATCATCTCATGCTCTTTATCTGAAATACAGACCCCTGCAGGGGTCTCATGGTAAGAATGGGGTGGGTTATTTCAGGATAGTGTTTGGCTTAGACCCCTCCCCAGCGGGTAAGGGAGAGGTGTGGTATGTCGCGATTAAGCTAAGTGCTGCAAGTTTTGACGCTTATTTATCGCATCAGAATATTTCTTGGAAAAATCATCAGAAGCCAAAAGAGCAGTACTTACTCTGGAATGATAGATGATCCTCACCGTATCAAGTTTTTCAACTTTCATGTTCTCTTTTATCCTTCTTAGTGAGAGCTTTACGGCATTTTTTGAACACTTTAATATGTCCGCCGTACTATCACTGTCTGAGCCTAACGCATAGAACATCAGCACCTGAAATTGTGAATCAGTCAGTTCAGGAAACATGAGCCTGATTTTAGATATTTTTCTTAAATTCAACATGATACGCCCCTATTTGTATGGCAGAATGTAGTGGGGCGGGTATATGCATTGCACGCCGAAAGTCATTTGATAGCTAAAGAATGTTTTTATTTCATCAGGGCGATTTAAAATCGCTATGGCACGCTAGCTGCTGATGCTATGCATACTATATTTAGCGTAGAATTGCAGTTCATATTCCTTTTCAGCACTATCGGCAGGAACTGGGGCGTTAACTCCCGTTAGTTAGATGCTTTTTTACAAGCTTCATGTGTGGTGATTCAAAGCTGAAGTGTCCTTCGTATCGTCATCTGACGAAAACACGCCTATAGATATGGCTCTATTTAACTCTTACGATTCAGCTGCCTATACCTATAAGTTCGTGATCTTCATCATAACTTCAGTTATTGGAGTTTTTTTCGCCGTAGTTTGAATCTATGCGTCACTCAGGCTGGATTTCAGTTACATCAAAAGGTATGCTTTGCTGAGTGGTTTTCCAGGCGTTAACTGGGGATCCTTCTAAGTAACGGTAACATAAGTAAAAATATGTGTTCCGATCCTTCAGCGTTCATGCCGTTGCGGGATAAAAGAAAATTCAGGGATAGGACGTATCCGTAAAAACGTCCAGGGCGGTGGTTCAGCAGATTGTCTGGACCCCAAATGCAAAAACCCCCCGAAATCTGTCACTACTTGGCGGCAGGAGCAGATATCAGGGGGTCGAAAGCAGGCGCTGGCCTGTGAAGGATTATAACGCATGCAATTCATAAGACAACCCCTGTCCGCCATAAGTCCGGGACAGGGTGAATGACAAGGTAACTGCGCTCAAGGCGCCCTCCCCAGATCTTAACCCTTCCACGCGGCGTGGCGAGTCCAACAGCCAGCGTAAGGGACAGTCTAAGACGCACCGCAATCATCAGCCCGGATTTACCGGAAAAGTGCCGCGTGGCATGGCTTCAGTCGTTGTCGGCTGCATCCGAAATCACGACTGGTGTCGTAATCCCGATCTGATCGAGCTTCGCCGTCAGGGCTATACCCCGTATTCGCGCATTTTTGACCGGACGTTCCGGCCTAAACCGATGCGCATTACCGCCCGCTCTGAAAGCCGGGAAGCGCTCAGCGCCCTGTCGCTGGTGCTTGCCGCAAACTGTGACTACAGCCCCGACAGCGAGTACATGTTCGAAATCATGATGCCCGTTGAGGATATCGCCCGGCGCATGGGCGTGCTGCACGTCTATGAAAGCGGCCGCAAGGCGTATGACGTTCTGCTTAACGCGTTGCGGGTGCTGGAACAGATGGACTACGTGGTGGTTCACCGCGATCGCGATGCGGATTCCGGGCAGAACAAACCGATGCGCATCTTCCTCACCGACAGCTTCTTCACCTCGCGCGGCATGACCATCGAGACCGTCAGGCAGTCCCTGCACAAATACCGGCAGTGGGCGGTGGCCTCCGGCGTCGCGGAGTCGATGAAGCAGAAGCACGAACGTCACCAGCTCAAAATGGCGAGACTCGGCATCAACATTGATAACCACCACTCGCTCAAAAACCGCCTGAAAAAGATTAAGCGCTGGGTTGTCAGCCCGGACCTGCGGGAGGAAAAGCAGCGGGTAACTTCCGACATCGAGGCCGCGCTAGATGGCCACTCGCAGAAACTGCGTCAGCTTCGCCCGCGCGGCGGGGCTGACCGCTACCAGCAGGCCTGGACGCGCTGGACGTCGAGTCCTGAATGTTATCCTGCCCTGAAATACAAACTGGAAGCGGCCGTTAAGGCTGAGCATCCCCAGCTGCACGTGACGGACGCCGAGAAATACTACAGGCTGCTGCTGGAGCGCGCCGGCATCCCCGTTCTGAACTACCTGATTTGAAACGTTACCGCGCCTAGCGCGGTGTCTGCGCTGGCACCTGCCCGTAATCCCACTCATCAAACCGCCCGCAGCGTCCTCAGGCCGCCTAAAAACAGCTCATGAAGCGCTACTGGTGCAAGACGTTCGCCCGCTGCGTGGCGCATTGACCACAATGAGTGCGGTTAATTTCGTAGCACTGGCGATGCTATTGCGGCAGTAATCATTAACTTCGAACGGCAGTATCCGTATATCGTTAACTTCGAACGTTACTTCTGAATAAAATATGCTTTCTAAAGAAAGAGTACCCTGCCAGCTTCGCATGGCGTGGGTCGCTCTCTTCGCTTTGCTCAGAGCCTTTCCGTGAACTAATGCAGCCTTCAGCAATCCTGTGAGAAAAGAAACCGGGCACCTCCCCGGCAACGCCGGGGCATCACCGTGGCAGGCGCTCAGCAACACAACTCCGCCACATCACCCCCGCTGAAAAGCCCCGCCGCCCCGGGCCAGAGGCCCGGAACCGTGTGGCTTTGAAACTGGGTGTTCTAACTATCTGTTTTATGGCTTTGAGAGGCGTGGCTTGGGGTTCTGAATACACACCCGTAAGCGGCCCTCACGGCCCGCTAACGCGGAGATACGCCCGGTCTCCGACCGGACCACTCCGACGGCGCAGGACAGGCTTCTTCGTCGCGGTTAGCCGGTCTGGCTTTACAGGGCGGGGGATGGGATTTGTGCAGCCTATTAAGTACAGGGCGGCTGCGCCGCGTCACGGCGACCCTTACCGTTCGAGCTCTCCAGGACACTGGTTGTCGCCTTCATGCGCAGGCGCATAGAAGGTATAGGGAACATTCAGTTCCTAGTTAACGTCGGGTATAATTAATACAGTTTATCAGACATGACAATTACACCCGGAGAGACAACCGCAGTGGAACCTGAAACGCTTACGCAGAAGACCGGCCATTTTACCTGGTGTGGCATGACGGCTCTCTCACTGGCCCGGAAGGAAGGCCGGATAACCTCCTGGGAATTAATGCAATCTCCATACTAATTTGAAAAAATACTTATGAAAAAAGAGGCTGAATGTGAGTAATAAGATACCTAACAGTGTTATAGGGGCTGTTTCAGCAGTTATTGCTGCACACTATTATAGCCACACAACACTAGAAAGTATTTTTATGGAATCTGGCGCACCTGGTGATGTGCCATTGGGTAATTGCGAAACAAAATGCAGCAATTGGATTAAAATTTGCAATGATGACCCAGATACAGATGCATTTTCAGTTTTAGGACTTGTAATCCAAAAGTATATGGACTTGCCGCCAGACTCATATTCCAAGGCAGGAGGAGACCTAACCGTAAGAGAGGGTCAAAAACGGATATCTGATGCTCTGTCTAGAAGTCAGTTGGAATACAGGACCAATGGAATAATAACCAAATCTGGTTCAACAACAATTTCTAAAACGCTAGAAGACTATATAAAGCTAGGTGATTACTCATCAATTGATAATGAGTTTCGTCGCGCTGTAGAAAATATTCAAACCGATCCACATGCATCGGTGACTGCCGCATGTTCAATAATCGAATCAACGTTGAAGCACTACATAGAAAAGTTCAATTTACCAATGCCACAAAAACTAACAGTGGCACCTCTATGGTCAACTGTAATGCCGGATTTAGGCCTGAACTCTGATCCAATGTTAGCAGCAGACCAGCACAAGGTTTTAAAGGGTATGTCATCGATAATTGATGGTGTGGCCGCGTTTAGATCACACATAGGTTCAGCACATGGTCGTGGGCCTAATCCTCCAATGATCGTAGTTGCTGAAGCAAGATTGGTTGTCAACGTATCCCATACCATCGTCGTATTCATCATGGATATACTCCATGCAAAAAAAACATAGAAGATAGCTGTCAATGGGGTTTGAGGGCCAACCGTACGAAAACGGGGTTTGATGCTCAGTCGAACGAAAACTCACGTTAAGCGAAAAAAATCGTCTGAAAAATCAATTAATAGACAGTGGTGTCCGATAAATGGCATTTATCGATTAAAAATACACCGCTTTAGGCGCATTATTCACTGTCCATAATGTTTTGATTTATCGGAGAAAAAAGCCTTAACGTGTGAAACCGTTCCGTTGAGCGTCGAACCCCGTTTTCAGCTGCCTGCTGCGCTGCAGCCGAAAAGCCTGCCTGGAGCCGGTTGCGATCACGGGCAATGGGTGAATGGATCGCGATGTGGATTATGATGCCGAAACGATGGATCATGTTGAGCGATTCAGGGCCAGCACCTTCCATCCGCCGCTGCCCTTGTTCATTCCGCCGCAGACTGTTGAGGCTAGTTTTAAATCTCCGGGTTTTAGCTAAATTGAAATGTCCGTCAGGTCTTGCCGAATATATCCTGGCTGCGGGCGTTGTCATGGAGTTTGACTGCTTCAATTTTAAACTATTCGGGATATCACTTACCGCTCATGGGCATCTCTCTTTAAGCCATCTTAAATGACCCTGAGGTGTCTGTTAAACCCGTGTCGATTCGCGATATTGAGCGTTGAGCAATTTTCACAAGCAACGTACGTACTGTAAAAAAAATTTTTGGAGGAAAGAGTTGTAATGGCTGAGAAAAAACGCTAGCATAAAAACCAATGATGGATATCTACGCACAACAAAAAACCCGCATAAGCGCTGAGGGATCCCCATAAATCAGCGCTAATAAACCAACACCATATTCTGGTAGGTTCTGGCGAGGTGATTAAGAACGGTGCTCAGCACCGTTCGATTTAAAATTAGCGGGGAGTGTCGCAAGACATTCTCCGCTAACGTCAGATACGAGATGACACGCCGCGTTTTAATGCTGTTGGCCTGGTATCTCAGATGTAATCCTTTATTTTAAGCGTGATAGCCAATAAGCCACAGGACTATTGTGCTCAGCGTCGCCAGCAGGCTCAGTACCAGCATTCTTCCCGCGGAACGACTGTAACTGGCACGCAGAGCGAACCCGAAGCGCTCGCTTTTTTCATCCCGGAAGTTCTGCTCGATTTGCATGCGACGGCTGTACAGCTTCATGATTTCCCGTGGTTTAAAGTCATTCATACTGCTAAAGATAAGCCACGGTTCTTTTGCCGAAGAACGTCCATCCTGTATTTGGGATTTACGCTCTATGCGGCACCGGGAGCGACGATTCTTCCGACCTTTCGGCTCTTTTTTATGCAGATAAAAATGGCCATCACATCGGGCATATTCCGAACGGGCAAGTGTACCCGGCCCCAGATATTCTGGTTTGCTACTGGCCTGTAATTCCTGACGCCTGAACCAGCACTCGCCTTTGCTGTCCAGCCGCATCTGGATATTCCCCCTGACGCGACCGATAAAATCCCATCCGAGTGACCTTATATGCCGGAACCAGGCATTCTGGAAGCCCGCATCGGTAACTATTATGACTCTCGCCCTGGGGTTTACAGCCCCGGCAAGGGCATCCAGGAAGGTTTTTTGTATCTGCGAGTTCTGCTGTTTTTCTGACGGGACTATCCAGCTTAACAGGGGAAGCGAGCGTCCGTCACAGAGCAGGCTGGCGCGGAGGAAATGGTATTCCTGAGATGGATATCCACTCCAGTCAACAGCAATGACACAAAGAGATAGCTGGCTCGTCAGCATGGCAATAATATTTCTGAAAATCAGTGGGATATCGCGGTGAAGAGATTCATTACCGAGCAGTCGATCAACGCGTTTGATTTTATTTTTGACCTGAGCCGTGCCGGGTAAATAACGCCCGATACTGGTCAGCGTCAGTGATGCGCCATTGATGAGAGCAATGGTGGCATCCAGCAAAGCATTTTGTCGGTATTTGTGAAACGGTGCTAACGCATCGCGGAAAAAATTCTGACATACTTGTCGAGCAGGCATAGAAGTGATCTCATTGAATTGGTTGCACAAATCAGTAGATCACAAAACTCTATGCCTGTCTTTTTTTACCCGCCCATTGCTGGGGATTCCTCAGCGCATAAGCGGGTTTTTTGTTGTGCGTAGATATCCATCATGCGTTCTGTATAGCTTTCAGCTTTGGTTCAGTCATTAGAATCCCTTGATGTTTAGCTAAGCAATGCTGAACTGCATAATTAAATCCTTTTTGGGTAAGGCGAAATCTTGATGGTTAGGAGTTTGGATCGTTTCTTTTGAGAGCAACAGACCATGAACGGTAGCGTGCCGTATCCCCTGATGGTGCAGTATCGCGAAGAGTTATACGTAAAAATGCCGGTTTTGCTGTGTTTTTAATCTAAAACCCATTTTTCAGACGCACTTATCCAGAGCCGGTGCCTGAAGCCATCGCTTTTTCTCCATCCGCTGTAGCCTGGTCGACAGTAATTCTGTCGCATGCCTGCCAGCCTCGGCGCCGGCAAATCGCAGCCGATCGCCGCACAGGATGCATTGGTACGGATCTGAGCCCAGGAAGCCTTTCATCAACACTGCGAACCCGGGCCGTTTGGGCTTATCCCGCACCGTCATCGACAGCGCTTCGTAAACCTTCGGCAACAGTTGGCCCCGTTTACGGTTGGCCAAAAAGCCGTAGTACCGCACCATTTTAAAATGCCGCGCCGGAATATGGCTGATATAGCGTTGTAGCATCTCTTCCTGGGTTAGCTTCTGGCGTTTGTGTTGCTGCGTGTTGTGGTCGTAGTACTGATGAACGATCGAACCACCGCGGTAATGGCGCAACTGCGAGGCTGCCACCGGTGGTCGTTTCAGGTAACGGCCGAGGTATTTCACGCTGCGCCAGGCACCCCGGGTCTTTTTGGCGAAGTGGATTTTCCAGGCGCGGCGATACTGGGCATGCAGGTAGCGGCGCCACCGGTCCTCATTAAGGATATGGCCGAGGCCCGGCAGGTCACCGGGGTTGATGTGCGTATAGTTGTCACGTAGCAGGTAAATGACGGCGTTACGCCAGATTTGTTCTACGTCTTTCTTTTTAAAGAAAAGCTGTCGCCAGGTGTTGTGTTTGACGTCGAGGCCGCCACGGGTGACGGAGACGTGGATATGCGGGTGCTGATTGAGCTGCCGGCCATAGTTGTGGAGTGCACAAAAGATGCCGACCTCGATACCCTGTCGGCGGGCCCAGCGGAGCATGGCCCGGGTGGCACAGCGAAACAGGTCGTTGAGCAGGGGCCAGTTGTTGTTGAAAAACGGCCACAGCAGGTGGGGCATGGTAAACGTGATGTGTTGCCAGTCGCAGTCGGGCAGGATGTGCTGCTGCTCGGCAATCCACTGCTCGGTGGCCTTGAAGCCGCAACTGCTGCAGGCCTTGGACTTGCAGCTCTGGCAGAAAAAGCGCGAGTGTGTGCAGTTCGGCGAGGCACAGCAATAACGGCGAACGCCCATGAGGCAAGTACCGCAGGCGAGCATGCGCTCGACGGCGAGTTTGGTCCAGTCGCTGAGGGTGTCGCCATGTTTATCCAGATACTGGCTCCAGCCGTCGTTATGCTGGAACAACAGCTTTGTGGGTCGCGGAATGTACATTGTGCAGAGTATAGAGGGTGGCAGGTAATGGGAAAAGGGCCTCGGCGTCAGCGTGCTCACGTCGCAGGCGTGCTAATTTATGCGGATATCAGCGCGGGGGCGATCAGGCGGCACCGACGTTGATGTGAGGTAGGGGGCTTAAAGACTGTTGAGGCAGCAACGCTGC
The DNA here is from genome assembly GCF_047300805.2 of Erwinia sp. LJJL01. NCBI lineage: Bacteria > Pseudomonadati > Pseudomonadota > Gammaproteobacteria > Enterobacterales > Erwiniaceae > Erwinia > Erwinia sp. LJJL01. The sequence goes on from NZ_CP178575.1 coordinate 101,137, forward strand.
CGTGCTCGCCCCGAAGGGGCGCTACGTTCAGAGATTTATATAAGCTTGATTTTCCATCTTATGTATAGCCTTTTCTTTGATATGACCGTCAGATACCAGTATTTCAATATTTATAAGCATTTGATGATCACTGATATTAGAAAAGCAATTATAATATTACCTCCCCATTAGAGCTAATGGAGAAAATCTGAGAAGAGAACACAGAATATAATATTGCAGTTCTAAGGGAAATAAACTTTCTTTCATTAGGACTCCTATTATTCCAGCTTCCATGATTGCATGTGATTTTTTATAGTGTACAAGCTTACTTTCCATAAAGTTATTTATCAATATCAAGTATGTGTGTGAATAGCATCATGTAATATGATTGATTAACCGAAAAAAATCTCTCAAAGAGTAGAAATATACTTTAGCGTTAACAGCACGCTTCACTATTTCTCCTCCTGCCCTGAGGGATGGGATACTTAACCAATCTGATAAATAAATGGAAAGTCTTTTGTTTCCTTAGGGCATATCGTCTTTATACTTTATTTATAATTGAGTAGCTAATAATGATGAACTCACATTTATAACTTCATGGAATTAAAAGTTTTTTTCATCTTCTTCTGTCATAAAGAACCAGAACAGAGGCTTGCCAGTCAGCCCTGGGATTTTTTCCAGTACTTCACTCCTAGGAAAAGTTCGGGACGTACACCATCCATTTACTGACTGAGAGGTAACACCTATCAGGCGAGCAAATTCTGACTGGCTGATACCCTGTTCATGGAGCACCTTTTGTAGTTTTTGGCTAAATACCTTCATCTTTGTTACCTATTATAGAAATTGAACATATAAATTTAAGAATTTTGAAATTTCACTTACCAATCTATTGTAAATTAGCATCAGTATCTGTAATTTATATTTACAGGAGGCAGGTGATTAGTAAGAAATCAGTTTCATCTTTACAGTGTTGATATAAATACATTTATGAATTTACACTTATGTTATATGAAAAGGCCAGAGCTACATGGTTCATTTTACTGGAACTGACAAAACTAAGAAATACAAATAAACAACATTAACTCTTACTTGCTGTATTTACTAGAGTTTATGTGTTGAGGTCATAAGGGATATTAACGTATTTTTCATAGTTTAGGAGATAACAATGAAGCTTGAGCTAATCAGTCGTGCATTTATGCCATCATCTGTTGCAGGTGCAATTGATATACCTTCAAAAAAAAATCCTGTAAGAAAAAATAAATCCGATATTGTTGCTTCCCTGGCCTTTCTTAGAGGTGAGAATCTTATTGGATTAGAGCTTTTTCTCGCAAAAATAAAAATTAACAAACCAGATAAATCTTTTGATTTTTTATATCAAATAGCAATTGAAAACTGCGAATCAGTTCCTTCATTAAAAAAACTCTCACCCTCACAGAGAAAATCTGTTTTAGAAATTATTTGTGCGAGCGCATTTGAAGACTTTGCCAGGAGTGCAGCAACTACAAGGCCTTGTAAGAACTGTAGTTCTATGGGTTTTTTAGAAGCTGAAGTATTTACAAATTGCTTCAGCAAGAATAAGGCGTGCTCACCAGTTCTAGTTGAAGAAAATGCAAAATCAACAACTGAAATCAAAGGAAAATGGCGACAGATTCGAGAAGTTGTACGGGTATTGTGTCATGACTGTAAAGGTAAAGGTTACGTATCAAGCGCATGCCAATGTCGGGGCAGGGGAAAGGTCATAAACAGAGAAAAAACGGAGCTTGTTGGATTGCCGGTGATGAAGAACTGTTCGAAATGTCACGGTAAAGGATATACAAGGCTGCCCTTTTCAAGCGTTCTTGGAAGATTAAAACCATTATGGCCTGTCGGTAAAAGCAAAGCATATAAAGAAGTTAAACCGTTTTTTAACATGCTTGTTGCTCGCTGTCATCAAGAAGAGGCCAAAGTTGAAACAGAGTTAAAGAAAATTAACTATGATGAATTTTGATTATTTTGTTGGTGTAAATGCAATTGTAAATATATTTTTAATTCATTATTAGCGTTTAATTATTATTAAAGGTAACATATGTCATATCCAAAAATGATTTTTGCAGAAATATTACTATGGGTCCGGGAAAACAAAGGCCCGCTTGGTTACGCTCTTTCAGGTGGTACGATGGCTGTTTTAAGATGTATTTATCATGGCGAATCGTTTAAAAATACCTGCGCAGAAGGAGGTATGTGTGCCATGGCTGCCTTCGGAATCAGTGAGGTCCTGGTTGCCATGGAATGGCAACCAGACCTCGCATTTCCTGCCTCGGTTTTTTTAGGTTATGTTGGTATTTCATCTGTACTTCAGTTCATGCGGCTTAAAACGGAAAGCGAAAAAAAAGATAAAAAAATGAAAGATATTCAGGAAGAGGCTTGAGATATGTTATCGCTATTTTTTTTGCGGTTTAAATATCTGATAATTTTTACTTTTATCTTAATGCATGTTTCCTTCACTGGAATAATGGTCGTGTCGTGGAAAAAAGAAAAGGTCCGCGCCTCGGTTTATGAAGTAAAGCTGGCTGATTTAAAGACTTTATATGAAAAACAGCTCAACCAGTTGAAACAAATTTCTGAACTTGATAAACACTATACGCGAGCATTGCACGATGAAAATATTAAAATTGATGATTTGCACAGTCGGATTAACTCTGGTACTCAGCGGTTGCACATCTCAGCAAACTGTGAGCAACAATTGCCCTCCTCCTCCGCCACCTCCGGCATGGATGATGCAGCCTCCCCCAGACTTACTCAGGACGCTGAACAGGGTTATTTCACCCACCGCAAGGACCTTGTCAGAGCAGAAAAAATGATTCTCGGTCTGCAGGATTATATTAGAGAGCAATGCATTAAATAAGAGTAAGCACGAAAGAGGATTTATGACACAGGATGAATTTAAAGTCGCCGCAGGAATAACGGATGAGCTTGTACAGAAATGGTTTTATCCGGTTATGGTGGCTATGGAGACATGCTTTATTAATACTCCATTACGCCAGGCCCATTTCATTGCACAAATTTCTGTTGAATCGATGGGGTTTCAAATGATTCAGGAATCATTTAACTATTCATCAGAGGGGTTGAAGATTTTTGGATCCAGACTAACGGAGCAACAGCGTACAGAGTTAGGAAGAAAACACTGGGAACTCGTTTTGCCGGTTGAGCGTCAGATAGCTATCGCGA
>NZ_CP178574.1:0-89813 GCF_047300805.2 Erwinia sp. LJJL01
ACAGCTGGCAGAAAACACAACTGGACGGTTTACTTGAAATACCTGAAGGGCAGCGTATATCGGTGCTGGAGGAGATGCGAAAAGGTCCTGTCACTATCAGTGGGCCGTCATTTACAGACGCCCTGGAGCGATATACCCGACTGCGTAGCATGGAGTTTTCCCGGCTGAATTTCTCCGGTCTGCCTGCCATCCAGCTGCGGAATTTGGCCCGTTATGCCGGAATGGCTTCGGTGAAATACATTTCAAGAATGCCTGACGAACGGCGACTGGCCGTGCTTACTGCGTTTGTGAAAGCACAGGAAATTTCGGCGCTTGACGAGGCCGTGGATGTGCTGGATATGCTTATTCTGGATATCACGCGTTCTGCAAAAAATATCGGGCAGAAAAAGCGGCTCAGAACCCTAAAAGATCTTGATCGTGCCGCGCTATTACTGGCACGGGCATGCACGTTATTACTTGATGAGAACACCGATGAAGCAGCTCTGCGGCAGGCTATTTTTCGCCGCATACCAAAGGACAAACTGGCTGAATCCGTCGGCAAGGTAAATGAGCTGGCGCGCCCGCAAGATACTCATTTTCAGAATGAAATGGTGGAACAATATGGACGGGTGAAGCGCTTCCTGTCCGCGATGTTGCGTGACTTACACTTTCAGGCCGCCCCAGCCGGGGAGCACACGTTGTCAGCAATCCATTATCTGGCCGAACTGAGTGGCTCAAAAAAGCGAATTCTCGACGATGCACCAGAGCAAATCATTTCCGGCCCCTGGAAACGTCTGGTCTACGACAGAGATGGTAGGATTCTACGAGCGGGTTACTCGTTGTGCCTTCTCGAGCGCCTTCAGGATTCTTTGCGCCGTCGTGATCTCTGGCTGGAGAACAGTGACCGGTGGGGGGACCCGCGTCAAAAATTGCTTCAGGGAGCTGAATGGCAGGCACAACGCATCCCGGTATGTCGGGCGCTGGGTCATCCATCAGACGGAACTAAAGCAGCAGAACAACTGGCTACGCGGCTTGATGACACATGGAAATCAGTGGCTTCACGTTTTGCCTGCAACGCAGCGGTCAGCATAAGCAATGAAGGTAAGCATCCCTCACTGACGATTAGCAATCTGGATAAACTGGATGAGCCACCGGCACTGATACAATTGAATCGTCGGGTAAGAGAACTGATCCCTCCGGTTGATCTGACTGAGCTGTTGCTTGAAATAGATGCCCGAACCGGTTTTACCCGCGAATTCAGCCACGTCAGTGAATCAGGTGCTCGGGCGCAGGATCTCCAGGTCAGTCTGTGCGCAACACTGCTGGCAGAAGCCTGCAATATAGGGCATGAACCCCTGATAAAGCATAATATTCCCGCGCTTACTCGCCATCGTCTGAGCTGGGTTAAACAAAATTATCTCAGGGCAGAAACGCTGGTCAGCGCTAATGCACGGCTGGTTGATTTTCAGTCCACGCTGCCGCTCGCGGGGTACTGGGGAGGTGGTGAGGTTGCCTCCGCAGATGGTATGCGTTTTGTCACACCGGTTAAAACGGTTAATTCCGGACCAAATCGTAAATACTTTGGTTCAGGACGCGGTATCACCTGGTACAACTTCGTCTCCGATCAGTACTCCGGTTTCCATGGCATTGTGGTTCCCGGTACGCTTCGTGATTCCATCTTTGTACTGGAAGGGCTTCTGGAGCAGCAGACCGGGCTGAATCCGGTAGAAATTATGACGGACACGGCAGGATCCAGCGATATCATTTTTGGCCTGTTCTGGTTACTGGGCTACCAGTTTTCCCCTCGTCTGGCCGATGCAGGCGGGGCGATATTCTGGCGGGCAGATAAAACGGCACATTATGGTGCCCTGAATGAGCTGGCCCGGGGATGTGTTGAACTGTCAAAAATAGAATCCCAATGGGATGAAATGATGCGAATGGCGGGCTCACTGAAGCTTGGGACCATCCATGCATCAGAGCTTATTCGTTCACTGTTGAAAAGTAGCCGACCATCTGGTCTGGCTCAGGCGATTATGGAAGTGGGCCGGGTCAACAAGACGTTGTATCTTCTCAACTATATCGATGATGAGGATTACCGGCGTCGGATCCTCACTCAGCTCAACCGGGGAGAAGGACGCCATGCAGTGGCTCGAGCCATTTGCTACGGACAACGTGGTGAAATTAGAAAACGCTACCGTGAAGGGCAGGAAGATCAACTCGGTGCTCTGGGTCTGGTGACCAATGCGGTTGTGCTGTGGAACACACTTTACATGCAGGAGGCGTTGTCACATCTTCGCAAATCGGGGGAAACACCTGAAGAGGAGCATCTGGCAAGATTATCGCCGCTGATACATGGCCATATAAATATGCTGGGGCATTATACGTTTTCGTTACCGGAAGATATTCTGAAGGGCGAGTTAAGACCGTTAAATTTCAATACAAACAATGAATTAAACTCTTAGCGTGGTTTTTTACATCATTGGACCTCGAACCCCTCAGCCGAGAAACCCTGGAAAAGGACGATAAAGCGGACATCTCAATATAGCCAGAGGCGGACATCTTAATTTAGCCACTACATAATTAGTACACATAATACATCTTATGTTAAATTACCCCCCCTCTGCACATCCAGCAACTTTGACCTCATTACTTAACCCTTTTGATTCATACCCTTCGCAGTAAGCCATTAATAATCACTTTAAAAATTCGCATCCCGAAAGATAATATCCTAACCTTATATAATTAAGATTATATAAGGCCAGACATGAGAAATGAATCCCTGTATCATGTGGATCTGGGCCAGAACCTGCTTAGAAGGCGGCTGGCGGAATGCCCGCTTTATAAATGATTAAAATATCGGCATCGCTACGTAAAATTTTGAGAACGATACCCCTGCGAATTATTCAGATTTCACGTAGCGTTGCCAATCTCTGGCTGGATGAATACTGACCAATATGACTCAGATTGCCGGCTTCAGCAGCCCCAACTTGCTGACATCAATGGATGAAGACATTTCGCAAAGACTCGCCTCCTTCGTTAACCAGCGAGAGGCATTCTCGTCTAACACGTGGAAACAGCTCCTCAGCGTCATGCGGGTATGTTGGCGCTGGGCACAAGAAAACCATCGTTCATTCCTGCCGATGTTGGCGGAAGATCTACAGGATTATCTGCTGCATCTGCAGAATGCTGGCCGGGCAGCATCTACGATTTCAACGCATGCAGCTCTAATTTCTATGTTACACCGTAACGCCGGCTTCATTCCCCCTAACGTCTCGCCCGTTGTGGTGCGTGCCAGGAAGAAAATTAACCGTAAGGCAGTATCATCCGGTGAACGTACTGGCCAGGCGGTACCCTTCTGCAGGGTAGACCTCAATCGGCTTGATAAAATATGGCAAGCTTCACCTCGCCTGCAGCTGAAACGTGATTTGGCATTTTTGCATGTGGCATATAGTACACTTCTTCGAATGAGCGAGATGTCGCGCCTGCGAGTGAGAGATATTAACCGAACTGAGGACGGCCGAATCATCCTTGATGTCGGTTGGACTAAAACCATTCTTCATTCTGGTGGCATTGTTAAAGCGCTGAGTGCTCGCTCATCTCAGCGTTTAACAGAATGGATTGACGCCGCCGGACTGAACGACGAACCTGATGCGGTGCTGTTCTGCCCTATCCACCGTTCTAATAAGATTGTCAATGTGACTACGGCCCCTATGAGTGCGCCGAGTCTTGAAGATATCTTTTGTCGCGCCCGAAAAGCGATCTGCGAAAAAGAGCATGTGAAAACCAACAAGGGACGTTACGCAGGCTGGAGCGGACACAGTGCGCGCGTGGGGGCCGCACAGGATATGGCCAGAAAGGGCGTTCCACTCGCCCAGATTATGCAGGAAGGCACCTGGACTCAAACCCAGACTGTGATGCGCTATATACGTATGGTTGAAGCGCATAAAGGCGCAATGGTTGCACTGATGGAAGAAGATGACGGTGTAATTTAAGTGATTATTTATATTTTAATATTAGGTATAACTCACACTTAAATGCGTTTGTCGTCAATTGTCAGCGGCTTAACTGCTTCTGCGGGATCAAGTTCCAGGTAATTATCTCTAGCCAGTATTCATCCAATTTCAATCCCTATGCAGCCGTGGATCCGGTAGAAATCACTGGAAAATTGTAGCCTTAAAGTACTGTCCAGGAGCAGCCAAGCTGCACCCAGAAGTCGGCCATCATGCCTGCAATCCTGTGCAGTTCGTTCACCTCCGGGTGCGCAAACCGGCATGATGGGGGCGAAGATATCGGCTATTTAGCAGACATCTCGCAGCGGGTATTTACCGATGGAATAAACGTTGTTGGCGTATCAGCTGATATGAAACCCCTCTGGAAGGTTAGTACAGACCTGCCATCGGCGAGGGTTCTGATAAAGATATCTCTGGCGACCTGATAATTGGACGTTCCACCACGAGGAAAAACACCCATTACAAGTTTTTCTCCTTCATAACAGTAAATGCGGAAATCCCTGTCGTGTGATCCGGGAACGGCTACCCAGTCACTTTGCTGCTCTGCTGCACTGGATACGCCTGTGAACGTGAGAAAAACCAAACCTGCCAAGAGTGTCTGTAATTTCATAGATGCCTCTGATTATCAAGAATGATTTAACTATCGGCACCTTCACGCAGGATTTTAGTCTTTTATGCGCGTTTGCGCATGAAGGCCACAGCTGGTGTAGCAAATAACTCATCGGGTAAGGGGCGTCGGGACGCGGCGCAGCCGCCATGCTCACAGCCCCACTGATATTTAGTTACAACACCCATTTTAGAGCCACACAGTTCCGGGGCTTTGCAGTGGGGAGCTGGAAGCTTACCGTTTCTATGGAGCTGAGGTTTACACAGAAAACTGGAACAGTATCGTGTGTGTTGTAACTAATATCCCTGTTATCTATTACTCCGGATTATCTGGGAAGATATCGTTAATAGATTATCTCGTATAATTTATATGGCATATTCATCCTTTTCTTTGCACTGACATGCTATCCAGCCTACTGAGCATCAGCCTCCACCACCCCACCTGACTTACGGAAATCAATCACCAGGGTACTGTTGACAACATAGGCGTCATACTCGGGCCCCTGAGTAAGATAGTTACGCGGCTTTTCCGCCCGAATCAGCTCATTCGCTCTGATTGATTTTAACGGTAAGTCGGCATGGGCGATTAGCGCCTGCCAAATCCAGGGTTCTGACTCGCCCAGCATTTTCATGCGTATGTTGTTAATCAGGGGGAGATTTTTGATATTAGTTCGCACCTCAGGCGCATCATCTAATTGACCGATAAATGCCATGCTATCAATGCTGCGTGCGGGCAGTCGGTAGAAGTCACTTTTAATTTGAGCCATCACGCTAAACTCGTAGCGCTGGCTGTTGACCACCGTGTTAAAGCAGGCCAGCATCACCACCAGATGGTACAGCAGCAGAACCCCGCTCAGCCCAGCTAACCACCGCCTCAATGCAGGCCATACCTGAACGCTGATATAAAAGCAGAACAGCAAAGTCACTCCCCAGGCTGCCAGCATGCGCGGAACAAAAACCGGGCTGGCCAGCATAAGCGAGAGTCCGGCAACGGATGCAATGGCCACTGGTAGTGTTGTTGACAGCAGCAGCAGAGTGGAGACATTGAACCTTTGCTGCTGCTTTAACCGGATTCCAGTAATGCCAAGGCCGACGGCAGCAAACAGAACAGGCCCCCAAACAAACCCGGCTCGCCACCCAGGGTAAGCGCTGAAAAACAGCGAGTAATAACGTCTGATGCTTTCAGTCAGAATATGCAGCGCGCCCGGCCCGGGAGTCAGCAGCTGATTATGCTGCATGCTGTATATATCCGCTTTATCAATCAGGGGGCCGCTGATGCCGTATTTATAGATCAGCACAGCGATCAGCAGCGCGAATATCTTAACGCCAAGCCATTGCCAGACGGGTAGATGTTGAACAATGCGGCATACAACCAGTAACGCCACGCAGCCAATAAACAGGTTTAAGCCGGACTGATACAGTGTCAGAACCATCAGCAAAAGCAGCACGTCAAGAATGAGCTGCTGCAACCCGCCCGGCCTCAGCTTCAGGCTGGCCACCATCGCAATGGCGAAGGCAAGCAGGATGGTCAGACTGTCATAGGCGTAAAGCAGGCACTGCACCAGAAAAGGGTTAAGGATGATGAACAGGGGGGGTATCAGCGCCCAATAGCCGGTGAGTGGGATGCGCAGCTTCTCGATATAGATCACCGAGGCAATGCTCAGCGCCAGCAGACCGATAAACAAATTAAGCGGTGAGATATCACTAAGGTTGCTGCTGAACGATAGCATCGACTGCAGCAGCCAGGTCATTGGCCGGCCATTGGACAGCCACGCCGAGGTGCTGCCATTAAATATCCGGTACAGATCGTCACGGTAATAAAGTTTGCTGGTCCAGACCGGCAGGGTCGCCAGCAGCGCTATCACGAAGGTAAAGACTATCTGCCGTAAACGGGAAACGGGCTGAATCTCACTGGCCGTCATTTTTCTTCCTCAGCACGCTCTCAATAATATAACGCGGCCTGTTCTTACTCTCGGTATACATGCGACCGATATATTCACCGAGAATACCAATGCCAATCAGCTGCACACCGCCGAGGAACAGCATGACCGTCATCAGCGAAGAATAGCCGGCAACCGCATTACCCCAGATAAATTTTGATAGCACAATCCAGATACCATAAAGCAGAGAAATAACAGCGACGACGCCGCCTATATAGGTCCACACGCGGAGTGGCAGTGTGGAAAATGAGGTAATACCGTCAAGGGCGAAATTCCACAAGCTCCAGCCGTTGAATTTCGTTTTACCCACCACGCGCGGCATCCTGGCATAGTCCAGAATAGCGGTCTTGCCCCCCACCCACGGCATCATGCCTTTCATAAACACGGTGTGCTCGGGAAGTGAACAGATCGCATCAACCGTATTGCGCGATAACAGGCGAAAATCGCCAACGTTCTCTTCAATCTTCTCGCGCGCTAACACGTTATGCATTTTGTAATACCAGCGCGAGGAGATACGTTTCAGGAAGGAATCAGCACTCCGATCGCTGCGCCGCGCCAGTACCATATCCACCCCCTTCTGCTGCCAGATGGTGACCAGCTCGGGAATAAGCTCTATGGGGTCCTGCATATCAACGTCCAGCGGAATAACGGCATCGCCAGTAGAATAATTAAATCCCGCCAGCAGAGCGGCTTCTTTGCCGAAATTACGACGCAAATTAACCAGCACCAGCCTCTCATCGTTGGCTATCAGTCGCTCAATCACCTCGGCGGTGCTGTCACTACTGCCGTCATTAACAAATATAAGTTCCAGCTGCAGATCGCCGAGGATATCCAGCGCGCGGTAAAAAACCGGTACGGCCTCATCCTCATTCCACACGGGCACCACCAGAGATATCAGCATTCCGATCCTCACCTGAAAACGAAACGGTTGGCAAAAAAGAAACCGATCACCAGACTTAACGCAGAAAAAATTATCAGCGTAAGGAAGGGATTGAGCACCATTAAGTCCCCACACCAGCCGGTAAAGAGAGCGAAAAACGCCATAAAGCTGACCCACAATAGATAGCGCTTAAGCGACACAGGGCTACTGAACGTCCAGCGGGCGTTAATAAAAAAGCTCACCGTTACCGCGCAGGCAAAGGCGACTGCGTTGGCGCTGGCCTGATTAAAATGAAACAGGCTATAGCCGGTGAAAAACACCAGCCAGTGCACCAGGGTATTAAGCCCCCCGGTTAAGCCATAGCGGATAAAGGTGATTGGAATACCGTAAACGGTACCTGCAGAAATGCCCTTATTACCCATCGATATTCCTCAGGAACAGTCGCTGGCAAAACTGGTGATACACAAGCATAGCGGGGAATCTCATCATTCGCCGCGGAATATGTCTATAGCTAAAGCATTGACTTAATTTTGGATAATAAGAGAATGTTCGCTATCTCATCACCACCGTAATGAACCGGAGCACACCATCACCCGCCCTCGCCGCTTGCCATCGTTATCCAGCATGAAGACAGTTAGCACAGCCTGCGTAGCTCTCCTGCTGCTGGTCAGCTGCTCTTCGCAACCGCCAAAGTCGCTGGTTACTCCTTTCCCGGTGGTCACAAAGCCATTGCCGGTGGAACCGCAGCAGGGTCAGCCGCCGTTAAGAGGTGTCTGGTTGGCAACCGTTTCCCGCCTTGACTGGCCGCCGGTGGCCTCAGTCAATGCCAGCAGTGCCGCCGCGCGCATCAGCCAACAGCAGAAATCGCTGACCGATAAGCTGGATAAGATGAAAAGTCTCGGTGTCAACACCGTGTTTTTCCAGGTGAAACCGGACGGCACTGCGCTGTGGGCATCCAAAATACTGCCGTGGTCCGATATGCTGACGGGCGAGATTGGCAAGGATCCTGGCTACGACCCGCTGCAGTTTATGCTGGATGAAGCTCACAAGCGCGGTATGAAAGTCCACGCCTGGCTCAACCCTTATCGCGTGGCGGTGAACACCAAAGCGTCCACCGTTGCTGAGTTAAACCGCACGCTGTCGCTGCATCCGGCCAGCGTTTACGTGCTGCATAAAGAGTGGATCCGCACCGCCGGTGACCGCTTTGTGCTGGACCCTGGCATCCCGGAGGCGCGTGACTGGATCACCAGCATCGTGGCCGAAGTGGTGGCGCGTTATCCCGTTGACGGCGTGCAGTTCGATGACTATTTCTATGCAGAATCCGCGGGTTCAATGCTCAACGACTCTCAGACCTTCCGGACCTATGGTCAGGGCTTTGCCAGCAAAGCGGACTGGCGGCGGCACAACACCCAGCAGCTGATCGAACAGGTATCACGCACCATCAAACAGCTGAAGCCTGACGTAGAGTTTGGCGTCAGTCCGGCGGGGGTATGGCGCAACCTTTCGCACGATGCGGCCGGCTCCGACACGCGCGGCGCGGCGGCATACGATGAAGCCTATGCCGATACTCGCCGCTGGGTGCAGCAGGGGCTGCTGGACTATATCGCCCCGCAGCTCTACTGGCCCTTTGCCCGCCAGGCGGCACGCTATGACGTGCTGGCAAAATGGTGGGCGGATGTGGTCAAGCCGACTCATACCCGCCTCTACATTGGCATCGCGCTGTATAAAGTGGGTGAGCCGTCAAAAAATGAACCTGACTGGATGATTGGCGGCGGCGTGCCCGAGCTAAAAAAACAGCTCGACCTGAACGAAGCTGTGCCGCAAATCAACGGCACCATCCTGTTCCGGGAAAACTACCTAAACCAGATGCAGACGCAGGAGGCGGTTAACTACCTCAGAGAACGCTGGGGCGAATAGATGGCAAAGTCAGGCCGCAAAAGTTTCTGCCAGAGGCACGCCGATTAACACACAAATGTGTTAACCGGCGGCTAATAATCCCGCCAATCTATTTGGTGCTTCTCTTATGCTGAGTAACCGTAGCAAGTAAAACCCTGAAATTTTTATCAGGTTACGCTCGCTGTATCACATTCACTAAAGGGAAAGTCCAATGAAAGTACAAAAGATTGAACAGCCAGCGGCTATAGAAGTGTTAGAACCCTGGGGTAGCGTTGACGGTCTGCCGGAAACGTCGCCAATTCAGCTGTCGGGTATTCAGAAAGTGATCCCGGGAAAAGAAGATATTGATACCGGTATTTTCGAGTGCAGCGCCGGCAGCTATCGCCGCTCGGTGAAGCAAGCCGAGATAATGCACTTTCTCGCCGGCAGCGGTTCCTTCACGCCGGACGGCGAAGAGACGTTGACCTTCAAAGCTGGCGATTCCTTTTTCTTCGAAGCGAACACCGCAGGTACCTGGGTGGTCGACACGCAGATGCGCAAACTCTACGTCATTTTTGATGCGAGCTAATTTCTGCCCCCACTCCTGCTATTATCCGTGAATCATTTCGCAATACCGGATAGGAGAAATAGCGTGGCAGATTTCAACACCCTCATTGAGAACAGCGTTGGCTATGAAGAGTTCGTCAGCCAGGGGACAGCGCAGGAGATCGCGCAGCTGCGGATTGAGCAGGAGAAAACCACTCGACCGGACTTTCTCAGTCAGGAAACCACCGCGGATATCGCGGCGCTCTCAGGAAAATTCGTGATCCTGGCGGCCGCAGAGATGTGGTGCCCGGACTGCCAGCGCAATATGCCGGCAATTAACGCGCTGTGCGAGCGCTATCCTGATGCTCAGCTGGCCGTGATCACCCGCGATCAGTCAGAGTCACTGTTCAAACAGCAGTTCAGTCTGGATAAAGTACGCATCCCGTTTGCCGCAGTGCTGGATGCACAGCTTTCCCCACTGGGTGCGTTTGTCGAGCGGCCAAAGTCGCTACAAAGCGGCGGTGAAGAGGCCCTGCTCGCCTACAGGCGCGGCGAGCGTCTGGCCGATACGCTTGAAGAGATTGTCAGCATTATGCGTCAAAACTAATCATTTCCTGTCCCGGCCCGTCCAACGCGGCGCCGGGTTTGCCTTCCCTTCAACCCGCTTCTTTTTCGCTGTAACTCCTCATAAGTCACTGTAAATAGTGAAAAGTAATACTCTGCCACTCATGCTGACAAAAATTTTACAATGATAATCTTAAAGAAAATGATTATCATCTGCATTGCGATTTCCATGCTAGCGAGATTTAATGTCGCCAAAATGGGCACGCCGCCAATAAACGCCATACCAAAAAAATAATGCTTCCGCGTGGGGAACGATGATGTCTTTTAATTTCAGGGAAAACAATGCACGGCGCATGCCGTACATGGCGACAACTTTTGCCGTCTCGCTGCTGGCACTGGCGATCAACTCATTGCTTCATCCGGCGCAGGCCGCCAGTGAGGAAACGGCTGTCGCCCAGCCCGATCTGGTGGTCGATGCCACAGTTGATAATGCCGCCGATGAGCAGCAGGACTACAGCGTTAAAACTACGCGCGCAGGCACCAAAATGCTGCTGACGCCGCGCGATGTGCCGCAGTCGGTCAGCGTCGTGACCGGGCAGCGCATGCAGGATCAAGATCTGCAATCAGTGGGTGACGTGCTGAATAATACTACCGGCGTCTCCGCCGAAATTATCGACAGTGAACGCTCGGCCTACTTCGCCCGTGGATTCCAGATAACCAACTACACATTCGACGATATCCCGACTTCCGCCAGCGATAACTGGAACTATGGCGATGCCGGGGAAGATACGGCGATTTATGACCGCATCGAGATAGTGCGCGGTTCCACCGGGCTGATGACTGGCGCGGGTAGCCCGGCGGCGTCGGTCAATATGGTGCGCAAGCACGCCGACAGTAAAGAATTTACCGGCAACCTCAGCTCCAGCTACGGCAGCTGGAATAAGCAGCGTTACGTTGCGGACGTTTCCGGTCCGCTGAACGAGGCTGGCAGCGTGCGTGGACGCGTGATAGCGGGTTATCAGGATCAGGACAGCTCGCTGGACCGCTACCACAAAAGCAAAAAATTCCTTTATGGCGTAATCGATGCTGACGTAACCGATAACAGCACCGTATCGCTGGGCTACGATTATCAGCAGAGCAATACAGGCAATCCGACCTGGGGCGGGTTGCCAACCTGGTACAGCAACGGCTCACGCACTGGCTATGACCGCAGTACCAATCCGGCGGCCGACTGGGCACGTTACAGCCTCGATTCACGTAAGGTGTTTGCAAACGTAACGCACGATTTCAATAACGGCTGGAATTTCCGCGTCAATGCCACGCACGCCGAACAAACTTTCAACGACAAGCTGCTCTACGTGATGGATTTCCCGGACGTGGTCACCGGGCAAGGCACCTCGGGCTTTGGCAGCCTTGATCGCGGTAAGCGAAAGCTGGATTCAATCGATACTTACGCCAGCGGGCCATTCGAACTGTTCGGCCGCCAGCATCAGATGATGGCCGGGGTCAGCTACAGCCGCCAGCACAATGCCACCTACAGTGCCGACGGCGCCCTCGACAGCAGCCAGATGGGCAGCTTCAACGATGCATGGAGCGGCAACGTGGCCGAACCTGAGTGGGGAGACTGGTATCAGAATGCTGACGACGTGGTGCGCCAGAAATCGGCTTATAGCGCCGCCCGTTTCTCACTGGCCGATCCCCTGTCGCTGATCCTCGGCGCGCGCTATACCCAGTGGAGCACTAACGGCAGCAGTGGTGACGTGACTAAAAACAACATCACTCCTTACGGTGGGCTGGTGTATGACATCAACGAAAGCTGGTCCGCCTACGCCAGCTACACCTCCATCTTCCAGCCGCAAACCTATCGCAACAGAGACGGTCGCTACCTCGACCCGGTTACCGGAAAAAGTTATGAAACCGGACTGAAATCCGCGTGGATGGATGGCCGCCTGACGGCAACGGTGGCGGTATTCCGCATTGAGCAGGAAAATGCTGCGCAAACCGACGGCAGCAACTTCGTTAACGGCAGCAGCGAACAGGCGTATATCAGCACGCGAGGGGCCGTAAGCAAAGGCGCAGAGTTTGAACTCAACGGCGCGTTAACCGATAACCTGCAGATGACCTTTGGCGCCACGCGCTATGTGGCCAAAACAGAGAGCGGCCGTTACAACAGCAATATGCCGCAGACTTCGTTCAAGCTATTCAGCCGCTACCAGTTGCCGATGCTGCGCGACCTGACAGTCGGTGGCGGCATCAACTGGCAGAACCGCACCTACCAGGATGCTACCGGGCCGGACGGGGAAACCCAGCGTGTCTATCAGAGCAGCTATCCGCTGGCTAACCTGTTTGCCCGCTATCAGGCAACGAAGCAGGTGGCAGTGCAGGCCAACATCAACAACCTGTTTGACCGCAGTTACTATGCCTGGGCCAGCGACTATACGCTGTACGGCGAACCGCGTAACTACTCTGTCAGCCTCACCTATGCTTTCTGATAAGCGCTTCCCCCGGTTCACTGCCGGGGAGATTGACCATCGGCGGCGGCAGCTATTGATCGCGCTGGCGCTGGCCCCCTGGCTGACGGGATTACCCGCCCGCGCTGCGCTGCCAGAGCCGCGCATTATCGCCCTCGAATGGCTGCCGTTGGAGATGCTGTTTGCCCTTGGCGTGCTGCCAATTGCCGCAGCGGATACCCACGAGTATCGCCTGTGGGTGAAGGAACCCGCCCTGCCCGCCAGCGTGCTCGACATCGGGCTGCGTTCAGAGCCTAACCTCGAATTTATGGCGCAGCTTAAACCGGACCTGATTGTTTATTCGCAGGGTTACGGGCCGCACGCGCAGCAATTGCAGAAGATCGCCCCGACGATGGAGTTAGCTTTTATTGATGAGGAAGGCCAGCCCCTGGCTAAAGTGCGCAGCGGATTGCTGGGGCTGGCTGAGCGCTTAGGGAAAATGGCAGAAGCCAGAACACATCTGGCGTGGTTTGACCAACAGCTGGCGCAGGCCCGCGACCAGCTGGTAGCCTGGCGCCAACAGCCGCTGCTGGTTTTTACACTGCTCGATGAACGCCACGTGGTGATCCTCGGTAAACGCAGCCTGTTCGGCAACGTGATGCAGCAGCTGGGCATAGAGAATGCCTGGCAGCAGCAGGACAGTTTCTGGGGAACGGCAACGGTGGGAATTGAGCATCTGGCAAAGCTGCCAGCACTGCGGGCGGTGTGTCTCGATCATGGAGATGAAGGCTTGCGCAGCCGCGTCAGCGCTTCGCCGCTGTGGCAGGCTCTTCCTTTTGTGCGCCAGAGGTCGCTGCGAACGGTTCCGGCTATCTGGATATTTGGCTCAACCCTGGCGGCTCTGCGCTTCACTCATATGCTGCAACAGCTGGACAGAATCTGGCAAAACTAACGCTATCCGGCAAAGACGGATAGCGTTATTGATTAACGACTGACTTCGTGGCCGATAACGCCACCGATCGCCGCACCGCCCAGGGTTCCCCAGGTGCTACCGCCGGTCAGCACTGCGCCACCCACCGCACCGACACCGGCGCCGATAGCGGTATTCCTGCCACGATGAGACATGCCACACGCCGTCAGTGAAAACGTGACCAGCAGAACAACGGCAACAGTACAGCTGCGTTTTAAAAGCATTCAAGACCTCATCACCATTAGAATTAATGGAAGGTAAAAGTGTTAATTATGATTTTTCTGGTGCCAGAAGACGGGGTCGTGCCCTCTCCCCGGCGCAGGAAATTTACTGCTTATCCCAGTTTTGCGACAGGTAAAAAATCCTATTTCAGTACCAGCTTTTGTTGGTTACCTGTTTAGCGATCGCCCGGCGTTAATTTTGTGATACTCCCGGCGTAAAGGGCGTGAAAAATTCGTTGATTAAATAATTTCATCAAGTTATCAATAAAGACTTTCCTTCGCTTGCCGATACTCGATCTCATCTGGCTGCGCTTTGGGCCAACAACTCTTAATGTGAAGCGTAATCATGAGCGGGACTTTTAGTAGCGACGATGCCAAACGTCTGGCTGCCCTGGAGATGTTGAAATCCGAGGATGTGGCGCGCGATGATATTTTAAAAAAATTCAGCCAGCTGGCCAGCGAACTGCTGGAAATCCCGGGCGGCTTCGTATCGGTTCTGGACGATGAAAACCAGTACATTAAAGCGGCCTGCAACTTCGATCTGAAACAGACCTCGCTGCAGGATGCGTTCTGCCGCCACACGCTGGAGCTGGATGACGTGCTGGTTTGTGCTGATACGCATCTTGATCCACGCTTCAGCGCGCATCCTCTGACGCTTGGCGCGCCCTTTATCCGTTTCTATGCCGGCGCCCCGCTGCGCAACCGTGAAGGCATCATCATCGGCACGCTGTGCGTCACGGATACCCAGCCGCATGCCTTCAGCGCAGACAAAGCCGCGCTGCTGGCACTGCTAGCAGGCCTGGTGGTGGGCTACCTCGATGCCTGGTATATCACCGGCTATCAGGATGTCGTCACGCAGCTGCCTAACCGCCAGCGGCTGCTGAAGGATATTGAACTGCTGCAGCAGGCGGGCAATAGCGAACCGCATAATCTGACGCTGATTGACTGCATTGATATGCCGCGCGCCTATGAGATCGCCCGTTCGGTAGGAATGAATGCGGTGGAAACCCTGCTCAAAGAGATGGCAGCCACGCTGCGCACCCGCCTGCGTTTGGACAGTGATGATGTGCTGTACACCGTTGCACTGGGCCGCTTTGCCCTGCTGAGCGACAAGCCCGACGCACCCAGTGGACGTGAGCTCAGCCAGCGCCTCGGCGGCATTCGCGCACAGATTTTCGATAATATTACGGTTGATGCCAAACCGTATCTCGGGGAAGTCAGCTTTGTTCCGGTCGATTCGCAAGTTTCGGAAGTGTTGCGCCGCGCAGTCAGTGCACTGCATGAAGCCATCAGCCTGAAGCAGAACTATATGGCGTATAACGCCGATAGCGATGGGCGCAGAAATCAGAGCTTCCGCCTGCTAAACGACCTGGCCGCAGCGCTACGCGGCACGCCGGGGCTTTATCTGGTCTATCAGCCACAAATCTCGCTGCGCAACGGCAAACCCGTCGGACTGGAAACGCTGCTGCGCTGGGATCATCCGCTTTACGGCAATATTCCGCCTGACGAATTTATCCCTCTGGCTGCACAAACCAACCTAATGGAGGAGCTGACCGACTGGGTGTTAGACCATACGCTGGCGCAGCTCAAACTGTGGCGGAGTAAAGGGCTGAACCTACCGGCGTCGGTAAATCTGTGCGTCAGCGATTTTTCGCGCCCGGACTTCGCCAATAAGCTGGAAGAGAAGCTACTGCGTGCAGGATTGCAGGCTGAAGATCTCAATCTTGAATGTCTGGAAACCGAGCAGGTGCTGGAGAGCGCCGAGGCGCGGCGCGGGCTGGATATGCTGAAGCTACGCGGCTTTCGCATCGCGCTGGATGATTTCGGATCCGGTTACAGCAACATCAACACGCTGCGCCGCATCCCGGTTGACGTTATCAAGCTCGACCGTTCGCTGATCCAGCAGCTGTCGCACGATCCGGCCAGCGAGGTGATAGCCCGCCACGTGATCACCATGCTGAAAGAGCTGGAGTATGTGGTGCTGGCCGAAGGGGTGGAGGATCTGCAAACCCTGGCATCACTGCAGCGATTAGGCTGCGATGAAATCCAGGGTTTTTATTACTCACGCCCGCTGATACCGGAAGGCCTGGAGAGCTGGCTCAGCCGCTATTACCCGCAGGCCAGCTAAGATCAGGACTCGATCCACACGGTCTGCGTGTTGGTGAACTCACGCAGGCCGAAGTGCGACAGTTCGCGACCAAAACCACTTTTCTTCACGCCGCCAATCGGCACGCGCGGGTCAGAGAAGCTCGGCGAGTTGATAAACACGCCGCCGGTTTCGATGCGTGATGCCAGCTGCTGAGCGCGGGACAAGTCCTTGCTCCACAGGCTGCCGCCAAGGCCGAACTCAGAGTCATTCGCCATCGCTACCGCATGATCGGCATCATCCGCCATAATCAGCGAGGCAACGGGACCAAACAGCTCCTGATCGAAGCTGGTCATACCCGGCTTCACGTTGCTCAGCACCGTGGGGGCATAGTAGTTACCTTCCCCCGGCAGTACATGGCCACCCAGCAGCAGCGTTGCGCCCTCTTTCAGCGTCGCCTGCACCTGTGAGTCAAGCTCGTCGCGCAGATCGTAGCGCGCCATCGGGCCAATCCATACGCCGGCTTCACGCGGGTCGCCGATTTTCATTGCTTTAACTGTAGTGACAAATTTCTCGCAGAACTGGTCGAAGACCGCCGCTTCCACAATGATGCGCTTGGCCGAAATACACAGCTGGCCGTTGTTCATAAAGCGCCCGGCAATTGCTCCTTTAACTGCGGCATCAATGTCGGCATCGGCCAGCACGATAAACGCATCGGAACCGCCCAGTTCCAGCACGCATTTTTTGATTGCCGCACCGGACAGCGCGGCAATTGCCGCACCGGCACGCACGCTCCCGGTCACTGTCACGGCAGCAATACGACGATCGTTAATCGCCTGCGCCACGCCGTCGTTGTCAGCGTTGACCACGGCAAACAGCCCTTCCGGCACGCCAGCATCCTGCAGGATCTGTTGCAGCAGCAGCGCACAGCCCATGACGTTCGGAGCCGGTTTCAGCAGGTAACTATTGCCTGCCAGCATAATTGGCACCGCTCCGCGTAACACCTGCCACACAGGAAAGTTCCACGGCATCACCGACAGCACCGGGCCGAGCGGCAAATAGTCAACAAAGGCCTTATTGCCTTCGACCAGCGTCGGTTCACGCTCAAGGTAGGCAGGGCCGTGTTCGCCATACCATTCACACAGCTTTGCGCTCTTTTCAACTTCGGCCAGCCCCTGGTCAATCGGTTTGCCCATTTCACTGGTCATCATCTCAGCCAGCGCGCGCGCCTGCTGACGCAGGCCGCCGGCAATTGCGTTGAGCAGCTGTACGCGGCTGATCATCGCGCTGCTGCGCCAGGCCTGAAAGGCGTTATTAGTCTGTGCCAGCGCGCTGTCAACGTCCTTCGCTGTGGCAAATGGATAGCGGGCAAAGACTTCACCGCTGGTTGGGTTACGAGAAATCGCTGCGTTTGAGGAAACCTGAGTCATGATTGCCGCCTTAAGTTGTTCACAATGGCATCAATCATAGAGTTGCCGTAGATTCTTTAAAAATGAATAATAAAGAAAGTTACTTACTCAAAAAGAGAATGATATGGATCTGACCCAGCTGGAAATCTTCCGCACTATCGCTGAAGAGGGCAGCGTTACGGCGGCGGCAGAGAAGCTGCATCGCGTGCCTTCCAATATCTCAACGCGCTTAAAGCAGCTGGAAGAGGAGCTGGAGTGTGAGCTGTTTCGCCGCGAAAAGCTGCGCCTGTACATCACCGACAGCGGCAAAACCTTTCTCGACTATGCGCGGCGCATTCTGGCGCTGGCGACCGAAGCAAAGCACAGCGTTTCCGGCCAGCAGCCCGGCGGGATTTTTACCCTCGGCGCCATCGAGAGCTTTGCTGCCGTACGCCTGCCGCCGCTGATCGCCCGCTATCACCAGCGCTGGCCGCAGGTTGAGCTGGATCTCTCCACGGGACCGTCCGGCGATATGACCGACGGCGTGCTGGCCGGGAAGTATTCCGCCGCCTTTATCGACGGCCCGCCGAAGCACCCGCTGCTGGAAGGTGTCGCGGTGGTGGAAGAAGAGATGGTGCTGATTTCGGCGCTCAACCATCCCCCTGTACCGGATGCCACCAGTATCTCCGGGTCAACCATCTACGCCTTTCGCGCCAACTGCTCTTACCGCCGCCTGTTTGAAAACTGGTTCTCACGCGAGAACGCCGCGCCGGGAAAAATTTTCGAAATGGAGTCGTATCACGGCATTCTGGCCTGCGTCAGCGCCGGAGCCGGTCTGGCGCTGATCCCGCGCAGCATGCTGGAGAATATGCCAGGGCGCGATAACGTGCATGCGTGGCCATTAAGTGAGGGGATGGGGCAGATTGCCATCTGGCTGGTATGGCGCAAAGATACGCGTTCCAATAATTTGCAGGCGATGACTCGCCTGCTGGAAAGTTAACGCTAAACCTGCGTGCTGGCGCTGCCCGGCAGCGCATGGAAGCGGCGTTTAAAATAAATTAATCCTGCCTCACTGCTTTCCGTCAGCCGGATGTGACGGATTTCTACCAGGTACAGCTGGTGTGTGCCAAGCGCCCTGATCTGGCTGATAAAACCTTCAAGGCTGGCCAGCGCCTCAATAAGCACCGGCTGGCCTAATGTCCCCTCCTGCCAGCCGTCCAGCAGGAAGCGATCTTCCATCGTCATTGCAGTCATACCGGCAAAATGGCGCGCCATCTCCTCCTGCTGAGGATTAAGTACATTGATACACATACGCTGATTTTTCAGGAACACCGGGTTCATCGCGCTGTTGAGATTAATACACACCAGCAGCGTTGGTGGCGTATCAGTCAGCGGACACACCGCCGTCGCAGTGATGCCACAGCGCCCTGCGGCCCCCTGCGTGGTGACGATATTAACCGCCGCGGGCAGATTTGCCATCGCATCACGAAAATGTAAGCGGTGTTGGTTTTCATTCTGCATAGTGCCCACCATCCCTGAGCAGACGATCAAGCTGGTTAATATCGCTGTTGCTGTGCAGGTGCGACTTTCTCCAGCCATCGCGGTCATAGTCAGCCAGGCAGCGATCGACCATCTCCATCATGCCATCCATCGCTCCCGAGCTGTGCGCATCGCGCAGACACTGCATGCGCACTTCATCCTGACTACCGGCGTAGTTGATCTCGTACAGCTCATGGCGGCCCGCGAACTCACTGCCAGTAGCGTCCCACATCAGCTTCAGTATTTTGATGCGCTGCTCATGCTCCATGCCGTTGGAGCCACGGACAAAGCGCGCAAGATACTGTTCAATCTCTGGATTTTGCAGGTCGCGCACGCTGGAGGGCAGATAGATTAACCCGCTGGCCACGTTACATTCGATGATGTTTTTGATCTTCGCCCAGGCCATTGGCGCCATCACGCGGTAAGTGTTCATCGCCTGAGAATCTGGCAGCCAGGCGCCGTTAATCCAGGGTTTGGCTTCCGCCGCCATCGCATCACTCAGCGACCAGAACAGGTTGCGCCAGGCGACCACTTCCCCCAGCGCCGCCTGCACGCCGCGAAACTCGATAGTACCGGTACATTCGAGGCTTTTTTGCAGTAGTGCGGTAATAAAATCAAGCTTCACCGCCAGCCGTACACAGGCCTGCATTGGATACAGCCGCACAAATCCGCCCTCGGCATACCAGCGGCGACAGCGATCGAAATCGCGATAGACCAGCACGTTCTCCCAGGGGATCAGCACCTTATCCATCACCAGAATCGCGTCGTTTTCGTCAAAACGGCTGGAGAGCGGATAATCAAACGGTGAGCCGGTAACGCCGGAAGTGAGCTCGTAGGAGGCACGTGAAATCAGCTTCACGCCGTCTGCATCCATCGGGGCAATAAACATCATGGCAAAATCGGGGTTATCCCCCATCACCTGCGCAGAACCAAAGCCGATAAAGTTAAAGTTGGTTAGCGCCGAGTTGGTCGCGACCACTTTGGCTCCGCTGACGATAATCCCCGCATCGGTCTCTTTTTCGACTTTGACATAAACATCTTTCACTTCATCAACCGGCTTATTGCGGTCAATCGGCGGGTTGACGATGGCATGATTAAAGTAAAGGCCTGCCTCCTGAATGCGCTTGTACCAGCGGCGCGCGTTGTCGGCATAAGGGCCGTAAAAGTCAGGATTGGCGCCGAGCGCGCTGGCAAAAGCCGCTTTATAATCCGGGGTACGTCCCATCCAGCCATAGCTAAGGCGTGACCAGTCGGCAATCGCATCACGCTGCTGACGGATCTCCTGCGCTGACCGCGCATAGCGGAAGAAACAATGGGTGTAGCCGCCGTTACCGCTGTCGGTGCTCCAGCACAGCTTGTCATGGCTCTCCGGCGCGTGGAGTGCATCGTAGAGTATGGCAATCGACCCGGCAGCATTACGAAAAGCCGGATGGTGGGTAACATCTTTCACTTTCTGGCCATAGATAAAAATTTCGCGCCCGTCCTGCAGGCTTTTCAAATACTCGCTGCCGGTGAACGGACGATTGATGGCAGAACGATGATCTTCGGGTTTCATACATTGCCTCTCGGGTTAAGAGTGGATAACTGCACCTAAGCTCAGTGCCGCAACAGGTTCCAGCGGCGACGGAATTCGCTGGGTGAAAAACCAGCCAGACGATGAAAAAAACGGGCGAAATAGGCCGGGTCTTTATAACCCAGCGCCAAGGAAATCTGATGGACACTACTGTCGCTGAACAGTAAGAGACGTTTTGCTTCACGTAGTAAGCGTTCGTGAATCAGTCGTTTGGGCGATTGGTTTGCCAGGCGCCGACACAGCTCGTTTAGTCGCGATTCACTAATTTCTAGCTCGCGGGCATAATCCGGCACGGTCAAATGCTGCGGGTATTTCTCGTTAACCCTATGGATGAAACGCCGCAACAGTTTCATTTCACCCCGCACGCTGATATTAGCCCCTTCGCCTCGTTCCATCTCCCGCAGCAGCATCATGAACACGCTTTGTGCCAGCAGGCGCAGTTGAGTATCACGGCCGTTTTGCTGATGGCCAAACTCACTTGCCAGCAGCGGCCAAAGAGCCTCTAGCGCTCGCTGAGTTTCTGAGCCTGGGCCCAGCGGCAGGCAGAACCCCGGGATCTCCAGCGCTTCACGGCTGCCGGGCCACAAAGTCTGCATCAGCGGCCAGATAAGTTCTTGATGAACGGTAAGAACATGTCCGTCACTCTCCTTTTCGCTGATAAATGCGTGGGGGACGGTGGGAGGCGTGAGGATAAACAGTGGGGCCTGCAGTGAATAGTGGCGATCGTCCAGCTGCAGCTCAATTTCACCGCTGGTCAGATGATGCAGCTGGAAACAACAGCTGTGCCAGTATGAGGGCATATTACGAACAAAAAACCCCGCCAGGCGTGCAAAAGCCGCATAGTGAACATCTTCGTTATACTGCCGGTGGTCGTACTGCTGGCTGATAGTGATGTTTTCCATAACATGCTGTCCGTAAGTTATTTACATCTCAGCGCTGTGGGGCTGAGTCTCCCGCCGCACGCGATTCATGGCGTAATGGAATGCGCCCGATCACCGCAGCCCCAATAACCAGCAGACCCGCAACCAACCACAACCCGCTGCTAAAGCTACCTGTTCTGTCACGCAGGAAGCCGATACAAAGCGGGCTGACGGCTGAACCCATGTTGCCAAAGGCGTTAATCACCGCGATTGCCAACGCCCTTACCTGAAGGCTCATGGCGCTGTCGGGGGTAGTCCAGAAGATCGCCATCGCACTAAACGAGCCCATTGAGGCCATGACAATACCGCTCAGTTGAAACAGAGGATGGCTGGTCGCCGATGCTAACAACCATCCCGCTGCGGCAAACAGATATGGCAGCAGCGTATGCCAGCGGCGCTCCTGCAAACGGTCGGAGCGGCGGCTCCAAAAGACCATGGCTAAAATAGTGCATAGCTGGGGGATAGCGGCCAGCACGCCGATAACCGTATTGCTGCTGTGCTGGTTAAAGCTTTGCAGGATTTGCGGCGTCCATATGTTGATAGCGCTGAGGGTATTGGTAAGGCAAAAGTATGCCAGGGTATACATCAGCACCACTGGCGTCAGGACCTGGCGCCATAGAGACTGGGTGATTACCCCCACACTCGATTGACGATCCCGCCGCAGCATCTCTTCCAGCGCCAGCTTCTCTTGCACACTCAGCCAGCGCGCCTGTGCCGGGGTATCATCGAGAAAAAACCAGGTGATGCTCCCGAGAAAAACAGCCGGAAGCCCCTCCAGCAGAAACATCCACTGCCAGCCGTGCAGGTTCAGCCTGCCATCCAGCGCCAGGATAGAACCGGAAAGCAGAGAGCCCAGCATCATGGTTACAGGCATGGCAATCATAAACAGCGCATTGGCACGCGCCCGGTAGTGAAGCGGAAACCAGTGGGTGAGATACACCAGAATGCCGGGCAAAAAGCCTGCCTCGGTAATGCCGACCACCATACGCAGCAGATAAAGCGAATAGGCCCCGCTGGCAAACAGCGTGCAGGTTGAGGCAACACCCCAGAGCACCATAATGCTGGCGATCCAGCGCCGCGCACCAATAAGACCCAGCATCAGGTTGGCAGGAACCGCGCAGATCGCATAGGTAACATAAAATAGCGTGGCCGCCAGCCCGAACATGGTAGCGCTCAGACCGAGGTCTTTCCCCATGGTCAATCCGGCGAAGCCAATATTGATCCGGTCGAGGAACGAGAACACAAACAGCAGAAACAGAAACACAATCAGACGACGGAACAGTTTACGGACAGCCCGCTGTTCAGGTACGGACTGTGCCGCGCCGCTTTGTGGCTGGATAATCGCTGCCATCGCCCCTCCCTGGAGATTAATAACCGCCGTCAGGCGCGCTGATAACCGGCGCAGCCGGCGAGGTAAAGCGTGCGGCGAGCGCCTCTGCCGCACGAGCCAACAGCGTGGTATCGACGCCGACAGCCACGAACAGTGCGCCAAGCTCAAGGTAACGCTTAGCCATTATTTCATCAGCCGTCAGAATTCCCGGTGCTTTACCCGCCGCGCGGATTAGAACAATGGCTTTTTCAATCACTGCCTGCACTTCCGGGTGGCGCGGATTACCGGCAAAACCCATATCGGCACTGAGATCGGCCGGGCCGATAAACACACCATCAACGCCGTCCACGGCGAGGATCTGTGCCAGATTTTCCACGCCCTGGCGGGTTTCAATCTGAACCAGCAGGCAGATCTGCTCCCCGGCACGCTGGAGATAATCCCCAATACGGTTCCAGCGCGAGGCACGTGCCAGCGCACTGCCCACGCCGCGAATCCCCTGCGGTGGATAGTGGCACGCACGCACGGCGCTCTGGGCTTCCTGCGCGCTCTGGATCATCGGAATCAGCAAGGTCTGCGCGCCAATATCCAGCAGCTGCTTGATCAGCACCGCGTCATTCCACGCTGGCCGCACGACGGGATGGCTGCGATAGGGGGCAATGGCCTGTAACTGCCCGAGCACCGAGCGCAGATCGTTTGGCGCATGTTCGCCGTCAATCAGCAGCCAGTCGAAACCCGCGCCAGCCAACAGTTCGGCGCTGTAGCTGTTGGCCAGCCCCAGCCACAGCCCTGCCTGCGGCGTCTGCTGGATGAGTGCCTGTTTAAAGAGGTTGTTCATCATGACTCCTCAGATAAAGCGGCAACCGATGGCGCCGAGAGCCGCGTAATCAACATGAAAGGTATCCCCTCTGCGGGCGGCTACCGGACGGGTAAAGGAGCCACTGAGGATCACCTGCCCCACCTCCAGCTGCACATTGTGGTGAGAAAGTTTGTTCGCCAGCCATGCGACGCCGTTAGCGGGATGGTTAAGCACTGCGGCTGCCACACCGGACTCTTCAATCACGCCATTGCGGTACATCAGGGCGCTCACCCAGCGCAGATCGAGCGCATCTATTTTTACCGGGCGGCCGCCTATTACCACCCCCGCACTGGCGGCGTTATCGGAGATGGTGTCGAACACTTTGCGTGGCCGCTGCGTGTCCGGGTCGATGTTGTGGCAGCGGGCATCGATAATTTCCAGGGCCGGGATGACATAATCAGTAGCATTCAGCACATCAAACAGCGTGCAGTGTGGCCCGTGCAGCGGTTGCCCCAGCACAAAGGCCAGCTCCACCTCAACCCGCGGTACAATAAAACGGTCGAAGGGAATATCACTGCCCTCGGCGAAAAACATATCGTCAAGCAGTGCGCCATAATCCGGCTCATCGATTTGCGAGCTGGCCTGCATCGCCTTCGAAGTCAGACCAATTTTATGGCCTTTTAATCTCCGTCCGGCGGCGATTTTATGGCCGATCCAGCGCTGCTGAATGGCATAGGCATCATCCAGCGTGATTTCCGGGTAGGCCAGCGAGGGCTGGCGGATCTGCTGGCGATCTTTTTCTGCCCTGTCCAGTTCAGCCGCCAGCCGGTTAACGGCGCTTTGGTCTAACATACGAGACTCCTTCTCACTGCGGGTCGAACAATGTATGGACGTTATTCAGCTTAAAATTGAGCGTGGCGGGCAGCTCTTCCACCGCCAGCGACAGCGCCAGGTAGCGCTGCGCCATTAGCGGTGAAAAATGCTGTTTGATCTGCTCAAACAGCGCACTCATCACCGGCAGCAGTTGTTCAGCCGTGCGACCGTGACCAATTTTCAGCGTCATGTGCACAAAGGCGTAATCATGTTTGCCATCGGCCATTTGCCAGCAGTCCACCCAGTGCGCACGGCTGCGAATACCCGCCAGCGGGAACAGTCCGCTGGCGGCCAGATAGCGGTTTACCTGGATGAACAGCTGCGGCAATTCGGCCTGCTGGCGAATGTTGTCACTACACTCCACGATAAAATGTGGCATCTCACTCTCCCTGAATCAGGCCGTTAGCGGAAAAATGGCGTTAACCTGCCCGGTGCCGGAACTGGGAAACAGATCGGTGATAATTTCTGCCTTTTTCTGGTAGTGGTCCCAGCCCAGCAGCCCCATCAACATGACCGTGTCATGCATATTGCCCTCGCCGTAGCAGTAGTCAGCGTACTCCGGCAGCATGCGGCAGAACTCGGCAAATCGCCCTTCGCGCCACAGTTTCATCACCCGCTTATCCATCTGTTCATCAAACTCACGCGTCCAGGCGTTCATGCCCTCTTCCGCACGCCGATCGTCGATAAAACGGTGCGACAGCGAACCGCTGGCAAGCACTGCAACCGTGCCATCATATTTTTCCACCGCCCGCCGTACCGCCTCACCCAGACGGCGACTGTCGGCAAAGTCATGTACCGTGCAGAAAGCAGAGATCGACACCACCCTGAATTTGCGGTCGCTGTTCATATAACGCATCGGTACCAGCGTGCCGTACTCCAGCGTCAGGCTCTCAATGGCATGCGCCTGAGCGCGCACTCCCTGCTGCTTCGCTTCCTCAGCGATCATGTAGCCCAGCTCGGGATTGCCTTGATATTCGTAGGCCATATCCCGGATAAAGTGCGGGAGTTCGTGGCTGGTATAGACCCCTTCAAAGTGAGCGTTGCAATTGATGTGGTAGGCACTGTTAACCAGCCAGTGAGAATCAAACACCACCATCGTGTCGACCCCCAGCTCGCGGCAGCGGCGGCTGATTTCGTGATGGCCATTAATCGCCGCCTGACGGCAGCCGTGGTGTTTACCCGGCATCTCGGAGAGATACATTGACGGCACGTGGGTGATTTTGGCCGCCAGCGCAAGTTTTCCCATAATGAACTCCTTACACGCCCCATTTCGGGATCGGATGATCGCCAAATGAGATACAAACATTTTTCATTTCGGCGAACACTTCAAAGCTGTACTCACCCCCTTCCCTTCCGGTGCCTGAAGCCTTAATGCCGCCAAACGGCTGGCGCAGATCGCGCACGTTCTGGGTATTCACAAACACCATTCCGGCTTCAATGCCCCGTGCCAGCCGCATCACTTTGCTGATGTCCTGAGTCCAGATATAGGAAGCCAGGCCATATTCCACGTCATTCGCCAGACGCAGCCCTTCCGCCTCATCTTTGAATGGCAAAAGACAAGCGACCGGACCAAAAATCTCTTCCTGCGCCACGCGCATACGATTGTCTACGTCGGCCAGCACCGTTGGCCGCAGGAAATTTCCGCGTTTCAGGCCTGCGGGTCTATCCGGCCCACCTGCCAGCAGCTGCGCCCCCTCTTCAATTCCTAAGCGGATATAGCCGGAAACCTTTTCCCAGTGCTGCGGGCTGATCAGAGAACCAACCTGGGTTTGAGGGTCACCAGGATCGCCAACGCGCAGCCGGTTAGCGCGCTCAGCGAAACGCCGAACAAATTCGGGATAGATACTTTGCTGGATAAAAATGCGCGAACCGGCGGTACAGCGTTCGCCGTTAAGCGAGAAGATGGTGAACAGCGCCGCATCCATTGCACGCTCGATGTCAGCATCTTCGAAGATTAACACCGGCGATTTCCCTCCCAGCTCCATCGAATATTTCTTCAATCCGGCATTTTTCATTATGTTGCGCCCGGTGGCGGTGCCACCGGTGAATGAGACGGCGCGCACATCGTGATGGCGCACCAGCGCATCCCCGGCCGTAGCACCATAGCCCTGTACGACGTTTAGTACTCCGGCCGGAATACCGGCCTCCAGCGCCAGCTCGCCAAGCCGATCGGCACTGAGCGGTGACAGCTCGGACATTTTCAGGATGGCGGTATTGCCCAGCGCCAGGCAGGGTGCCACTTTCCAGGTAGCCGTCATAAACGGCACGTTCCACGGCGACACCAGCGCGCAGACTCCCACTGGCTGCACCAGGGTATAGTTCAGCATTTTGTCGTCCACCGGATAGCTGCGTCCGTTCATCTGCTGGCAGATTTCCGCAAAAAATTCAAAATTGTGTGAGGCCCGCGGGATCAGTACGTTGCGCGTCTGGTGGATCGGTAAACCGGTATCGGCAGTTTCCAGTTCAGCAATCTGCGGCACGTTGCGGTCAATCAGTTCTCCCAGACGGCGCATCAGCCGCGCCCGCTCTTTCATAGGCGTACCTGCCCATTTCGGAAAAGCGATTTTTGCTGCTGCAACGGCCTGTTCAATCTCCTGTTCGCCGCCGGAGGCAACCTCGGCCAGCACCTCACCGGTCGCCGGGTTGCAGGTGGTAAAGTAATCGTCGCTGGCGACATTTTTGCCGTTAATCCAGTGGTTAACTTTTTTCATGCAGGCTGTCCTCAAACTGTTTTTCACTGATAATCCGGTTGGTTAAACGCCCGACACCTTCGATTTCTACCACCACTTCATCGCCGGGTTTCACGTCTGACAGACCTTTGGGCGTACCCGTGGCGATCATGTCGCCCGCCTGTAACGTCATAAACTCGCTGAGCCAGCAGATCAGAAACGGGATATCAAACACCATATTGCGGGTATTACCGCTCTGGCGCAGCTCGCCGTTAACGGAGGTTTTCAGCCGTAAATCATGGGGATTGTGCAGGGAAGACGAGGGGGTAATTACTGCCCGCAGCGGGGTCAGCGCATCGCGGCTTTTTACCCGCAGGTTCGGGCGATAGTAGTTTTCCAGAAAGTCGCGTATCGCATAGTCGTTACACAGCGTATAGCCAGCGACATACTCCATTGCACTTTCACGGCTGACCTGCCGGGCCGTTTTGCCAATCACCACCACCAGTTCAGCTTCATAATGCATGTAGCCAACGTTATCTGGCCGCACCGACACGCTGTGGTCGCCGGTCAGCGTATTCGCTGCCTTGATAAAAACCAGCGGCTCCTGCGGCGCGTTAAAATCCAGTTCACTGGCATGGTCGGCATAATTCAGCCCGAGAGCGAAAAGGGTGGGCGAGGCTTCGGGCTGCAGGATGGGTTCTGCATCCTCGACATACGCGTTACTCAGCGTGGGTAAACCCGCCGCTTTCACCGTTACCACATCGCCTGGCTGAATAGCCACCCGCTGTTGTGGCGTACCCAGCAGGATGACATCACCCGGTTGCAGGGTGGCGAACTCACTGAGCGCAGCGATCAACTCTTCAGCACTACGCAGCAGGTCGGCGGTATTCCAGCAATCCTTCACCTCGCCGTTAATTTCCGTCAGGATTTCCAATGCACCGATATTGCGCACCTGCGCTATCTCACCAATCGGGCAAAAACCATCCCGGCATTTGGCGCGGATCGCCGGGCGGTAAAAACTCTCCTCCGCCAGGCTGAGCTCGTTGGCGAGCGCGTAGCCTGCAATGTAGTCTGGCGCCTGCTCTGCACTGACTTTGCGCGCGGTTTTACCGACGATCGCCGCCACGGTAGCCCCGCTGTATACCGTTTCCTGAGCGAGCCCGATCGCATCGCCATTCACCCGCCATGTGTTACGCGGCTTAATAAACCAGACAGGGGTTTGAGGTGGGGTTTGATAAGGCGGCAGACGAAAGCATTCTTCCCAGTCTGTGGTCTGCGACTGATGATTCAGCGCCACCGCAAAAACAGTTCTTTTCATCTTCACTCCCTCAAACAGAACAGTTCATTAACATGTTAATGAAATCATAGTTACGCGCTAATTTTACGGGAATCAACCCTGTTTATTTGAGTTGTGACATGACTAACAAAAAACCATTTTATGTATAAATAACTTATTTATCATTATTTTGATTAGTACATCGAGTTAAATGAAAAGTACCCAATTGCCGTAATATCCCTCTGCATGTAAACAGTGTTAGTATTAATGAAATACCCAAAAAGCTTGTGAAAAATATGCATGAATCATTGACTATTGCCCTGCTTCAGGCACGGGAAAAGGCGATGGGATACTTCCGCCCGATACTTCATCGTTATGGCCTTACCGAGCCACAATGGCGGGTTGTGCGTATCCTTGCAGAGGTCCATATGCTGGATTTTCATCAGCTGGCGCAGCAGGCCTGCATCCTGCGACCCAGTCTGACCGGTATCCTCACCCGCCTTGAACGCGACGGAATGGTATCGCGCCTGAAGCCAGTGAACGACCAGCGCAAACTGGTGGCAGCATTAACCCCGGCAGCCTGAGCCTGTATCATCAGGCGCGCCGCGAGATCGACGCCGGATATAGCCAGATTGAGCAACAGTTCAACAGCGAGAAACTGGCGCAGTTACAGCGTCTGCTGGAGGAGTTTAATCAGTTATCCCCGCCATCAGCTGAGGCAGTAACGGAAACAGGCTAAGCAGCGGACCCGGCGTTTCACCTGCGGGCTTTCCGCTCGGGCAAGAGAGGTAGCGTTCAAATCAGGAAGATCGAACGAGATTTTGAAGGGTAAAAAAAACGCCGCTGACTGAGCAGCGGCGTTTTTGAATTGCACAACTTAATGATAGCTAATCGTGGTGCCATACAGGCTGTTCGCGCCAGAGGCCGAAGCGGTACGCAAGGCTCTGGTTACGGGTGCGGCCTGCTTTCCCGACAGCTGCACATCCAGCGACACCAGCGTGGTACTGCCGGTCACATAGCTGCTGGTTGTCAGCGGCTGAACGGTAATGACTCTACCCTCAGAAAGTGCTGCCAGGCTGGCACCCGATATCGTGCTCAGGATGACGGCAACAAGGGCTAATTTACGGCCTTTCATAATCCCCCCTTGATGCTCATTCAACGTTTTCATTGTTACTGGTAGATCACCGCAGTACCGTTCAATTTGTTATCACCTGATGCTGAGGTGATACGGAATGATTTGGCACCGGCCTGATCCGCTTTAGCGGAAAGCTGAGCTTCTAGTGAAGAAAGATTGGTTGCGCCGCTGGCAGAAATCACGCCAACCTGCTGCTGTTGAACCGGCTCGTTGTTGACCAGGTCAGCAGCGAAACCAGCGAAAGATACGGAAGTCAGAGCGATAGCGGCCAGAGCCATTTTGATGTTTTTCATGATGATTTCTCTTAAGTAATTTAGGTTGTCTGATGTTGCCGTCGTCAATTAGTTAACGATCGATAGGTAAATACTAAGCGCCTTGTTGACCTGCGTCAAAGACAATTTATTAATGATCGATAATTTAATAGTTAACACATTGAATTTATTTATTTTAAAGTTAGGATTTCCTCTTAGGAACATCCCTATAAACCAGACAACAATCTCGCTCGACAAGCGCGATCATTATTTTTATACTGATTGATAATTTATTCGATAATGCGGTATTGCGTAAGTGAGGAATGATGACTACTGAGCAGGACGCAGGGACACGTAAAAGCCGGGGACGGCCAAAGACTTTCAATCGCGAAGCCGCGCTGGACAAAGCGCTTGAGCTGTTCTGGCGTCACGGTTATGAAGGCACTTCTCTCGCGGATTTAGTCGAGGCAACGGGAGCCAAAGCGCCCACGCTGTATGCAGAATTTACCAACAAAGAGGGTATGTTCCGCGCGGCTGTGGACCGTTATACAGAGAAATTCGCCCGACAGAATGAAGCAGCGCTCGCCTGCCCGGAAAGCTGCGTCGCCAGCGGCATTGAGAACTACTTCCGCTCAACCGCTTCCTGCTTTACCGATGGCAAGAAACCGGGCGGCTGCTTCTTTATCTGCACCTCCAGCGGGCTGTCGGCAGACTCCAGCGAAGTGGCCGAGATGCTGCGCCACCGTCATAATAATCAGGAAAGTAATCTGCTGGAGTTTCTGCAGCTACGCCAAAAGGCAGGTGAACTGGATGAGCGCACCAACATTCGTGCGCTGGCGGCTTTTCTTGGCTGTCTGCTGCAGGGCATGTCGGTACGCGCCCGCGAAGGCGCGACCAGGGCGGAGCTGGACGAGCTGATTGATACGCTGATGAAGCAGTGGCCGGCGCTGAGCAAGCTGGGCTGCTGCTGAGAGCGGAAGGTGAATACCTTCCGTTTTTTTTTATCAGATGCGCCGTGAAACCCCGCCCTTCTGGAGTGCTCCCACCCCGCTAACCGATATCATCGTTACTCCGGTTAAAGTTGCGCTACCGGAGAGTGTATCGTTGCAGCAAAGAGGTGACGAATGCTTAAAAAAGATAAGGTTAGAAGATATACGGGGAAGTGACGGGCGGTTACTTTTCTGACGCGAATTCAACAATCAGCGTGCCGCAATCAAGCATTCCGAACTGCTCCTTGTCTGGATAGCGATTATCGTAGAACGGGACGAACCAGGAGTCCTCTCCCTTATGCAAATCCCAATCAACAAAGCCAATACCGGCTTCATTAGCCGCCCGTTGCGCTGACGGCCAGTCACTCCAATTATTCTCTTTATGCAGCACAGCCTGAAGCACGCGCATTTTCGCCTGCTCGGGTGTATAGGCAACGCATTCAGCAAGGTTTTCATCACTGTATGCATAGGCCCCTGTGCGTATATAAATAAATAAAAGAACAACCGACACCATCATCGTCAGAATGATAAGTATTACTATGAGTAAACGGTAATAAAACTTAACCATAAGCCACCTTGATATTTTTAAAATCACTCATTGGAATAAAGTTTTACATATGAATGCAACTGACAAACAATTTTATTAAAAATAAAAATATTATTCATCATAAAGATCCAGACGCCCCCACAATTCGCCCTAAAGTTATACGATTTTCTCTATAAGGTAAATGAAAAATATTACACAGGATATTACCCTGTAATAATGGAGGTACATAATGAGTGAAGGAACAATGGTAGTTACCGCTCCTGTGGTTTCTGCGGGCGGTACTGGAGGCTATGGCGGTTTTAACCCTGGCGGTACGACCTCCGTTCCACCGGGACAAGCTCAGGCTATGGCTATTATGCAGATTTCCAACGGTGGGGCTTTTGATCCATTGCGCGGTAAGGAACTGGCTAAAAAGGGAGATTTGAAAGGGCTTCTGGCCTGGTGTCGGGAAATGATATTTTTTGACCAAGGCTATCCAGGTCCAAACTCTGCAATGGCCTATATGGGGCAGACTGCAGACTGGAAAAATTTTCAGATCAGTGACATGAATGACAGGTTAAGCGGTGGACCATACAGCGTGGTATCCGCTTTAGCCAATTTTCTATGGGGGAATGGTCGAACGATGGATACCGAAATTGGAAGCCTGGGCCTCAATTTAACACCGGATAGAATAAAGGATTTCGACAATGAAATAATGGCAATGAGTGCTCCTGGAGTGTACAACTTTAATTATAAATTCTCTTATGACACTGGTCTCGACAACATTTCAGCAGGTCTTTATCTTGGTTACATAAATTTGAGAATGGAAGGAAAATTTACTCGCAAGGAATCTGGTGAGTGGTTATTTGTTGGTAATATTCGGAGTTTTCAAGATACTTACGATTTTAATCCCAGCACCCATCGGTCACGCATTGGTGAAGCATTGACTACCATTGGCAACTTTTTGGGAAAAACGTTCAATGGGAAGGATTACAAAATCAATATAAATGGCCAACTTACGAATATAAAATTATCTGGTCACTGACCAATACTAAAAAGGGCTCCATAAAAGAAGCCCTATGATCCGAATAATAATAATCTTTAAATCAGTTATTAACCGGGATCACCGCGCCTTTGTACTTGGTGCGGATCCAGTCCTGAATCGCTTTAGAGTGCAGCACGTTAACCAGCGCCACGATATCCGGCTTCTTCTCGTCTCCGCGATGCACGGTAATGATATTGGCGTAAGGATTGTTCTCACCACTCTCCACCGCAATCGGGCCTTTCACCGGATCGAGTCCGGCATCAATTGCGTAGTTCGCGTTAATCACCACCGCATCGCCTTCGTCGTTGTTGTACATCTGCGGCAGCAGCGCGCCTTCAACGTTGGCGAGGAACTTCAGGTGTTTCGGGTTCTCAACGATATCGCTGATGCGCGCATCAACCTTACTGACGCCCGGCTTGAGTTTGATCACGCCCGCTTTCTCGAAGATGGAAAGAATTCGCCCCTCTTCCGCCACCGCATCACGCATGATCACTTTGCCATTTTCAGGCAGATCCTTCAGCGATTTGTATTTCTTCGAGTAAATACCAATCGGCTCGATATGGATTGCCCCGGCGCTGACAAAATCATAGCTCTTATCATCAGCATGGTCTTTCAGCACGCTGTTCAGATAGGGAATGTGCTGGAAGTAGTTGGCGTCGATATCACGACTCGCCAGCGCGGTGTTTGGCAGGATGTAATCCTGGAACGGTTTGATTTCCAGATCGATGCCCTGCTTCGCCAGAATCGGCTTGGCCTGCTCCAGAATTTCAGCGTGCGGCACGTTAGAGGCGCCAACGATCAGCGTATCCGCCCATGCACTCAAACTCAGCGCACCCAGAGTTGCTGCAGCCAGCAGCGTCAGTGTTTTTTTCATTTTGTTTTCCTAAAAAGTTATCGTTTATCGAGCCGTGTTGTAATGACATCACCTAAGAACTGGATGATAAAAACGATCACCAGAATCATGAGCGTCGCCACAAGCGTGACATCACTGTGGTTGCGCTGAAAACCTTCCAGATACGCGAGATTGCCAAGGCCACCCGCGCCGATCACGCCCGCCATCGCGCTGTAGCTCACCAGCGCAATCAGCGTCACCGTAATTCCTGACACCAGCGCCGGGGAGGACTCCGCCAGCAGAACGCGGAAAATCAGAGTGCTGAGGCGCGCGCCCATCGAACGGGAAGCCTCGATCACGCCCTTGTCTACCTCACGCAACCCAATCTCGACCAGGCGGGCGTAAAATGGGGCAGCACCGACAATCAGCGCCGGAAGTGCCGCATCGGCACCCAGAATGGTGCCAATCAGCGTTTTGGTGAACGGGATTAGCAGCACAATCAGGATGATGAACGGGATAGAGCGGAAGACATTAACCAGCAGGGAGATCGTCGAGTAAACCGCACGGTTCTGGAACAGCCCGCCGCGCGCGGTAAGGAACAGCGCCAGCCCGAGCAAAATCCCCAGCACAAAAGTTGCCACGCCGGACAGCGCGGTCATATACAGCGTTTCAACGGTGGCGGACCACAGTGCGTCCAGCTTCAGATGAGGAAACAGGGTCTCAAACATTTTTTACCACCTCGGTCGTGATTGCGTGGGCGTGCAGGTCCGCCAGGATATTTTCCAGCTGGGTGCTGCTGGCCGGGACCTGCAACCACAGTTCGCCAAAGGTTCCGTTGGTGGTTTGCGTCATTTTTCCATGCAGAATATTGAAAGGTAGTGCGTATTTCAGCGTCAGTTCACCGACGATCGGCTGCTGCGTGCTCAGCCCGACAAAGGTCAGCTTCAGCACTTCACCTTCGGTGGGATTGACCAGCGCCAGGTTAAAGGGTGTGTTCGCACTGCTGTATTCAGTGGTCTGCTTAACGAACTGGCGGGTGATTGGCTGCTGCGGGCGGGTAAATACCGACAGCACCTCGCCCTCTTCCACGATGCGCCCGGCTTCCATCACCGCCACGCGATGGCAGATTTTGCGGACGACATGCATTTCGTGAGTGATCAGCACGATGGTGAGCCTCAGCTGACGGTTGATATCCAGCAGCAGCTCAAGAATGGCGTCGGTGGTCTGTGGATCGAGAGCCGACGTTGCCTCGTCACACAGCAAAACATCCGGGCTGTTAGCCAGCGCGCGAGCAATTCCGACGCGCTGTTTCTGCCCGCCGCTCAGCTGGGACGGATACGCGTGTTCTTTGCCGCTCAGCCCGACCAGGGCTATCAGTTCCTGCACCCGTCGCTGGATCGCTGCTT
Source organism: Erwinia sp. LJJL01 (assembly GCF_047300805.2). NCBI lineage: Bacteria > Pseudomonadati > Pseudomonadota > Gammaproteobacteria > Enterobacterales > Erwiniaceae > Erwinia > Erwinia sp. LJJL01. Next base: position 34,676 of record NZ_CP178574.1, read on the forward strand.
TCGGCGCACCGGCAATCTGCAGTGAGAAAGCGATGTTTTCACTGACGGTACGCGACCACAGCAGATTGAAATGCTGGAAGATCATGCTGATTTTTAAGCGTGCCTGACGCAGCGTTTCACCACTGGCCTCGGCAATATCCTGCCCGGCGACGGTCACGCTACCGGAGGTTGGCTTCTCAAGACCATTCAGCAGGCGGATCAGGGTGCTTTTCCCTGCCCCGCTGTAACCGATAATGCCGTAAATCTGCCCCTGCTCAACCTGCAGGCTGACATCATCAACGGCGGTTACCGGGCCGGACCGGGCGTTAAATATTTTAGTAACGTTGCGCAAAACTATCATCTGATGCCTGTTTTCTGCCGTTTTATCAGCAAAATATGCTGATTAATTAAACTGATTATTTTTAATGCATTATTGGTAGCACTAATTGCCAAGTGATATTAATCAGGCCAGGATTTATTGGAAACGACCGAAAAAACATGGCTTATAACCAAAAGAAATATCTGAGGAACAATCTAAAGCTTGTCGGGAGGGGTTTCAGGCCAGCAGCGTCTACAGTTAAACCTCTATATCAACGTTAACTAAGCCCTGAACCCATGCGTATTTCATTGCAACATTATTTGCACGCCCGCCTGCGGCTGATCGTATCCATCACCGCCGGTCTGCTATGTTTCTTCCTTCTTCCTGCTCAGCTGGGTTTGCTTCAGCGGCTGCTGATCGGCTGGAACGTGCTGGCGTGGCTGTATCTGTTTTTCTTGTGGTTACGCATGCTGCGTACGCCGAATAAAGATATTCCGCATATCGCGAAAATTGAGGATGAGAGCGCCACGCTGGTGTTGAGCATGGTGACGCTCACCTGCCTGGTCAGTATTGTGGCGATTCTGCTGGAGCTGACCACGCTAAAAGCACTGCATGGCACCCCGCGCGTGCTGCACCTGCTGCTGACCGCCGCCACGCTGGTCGTGTCATGGGCGCTGCTGCCCACCTCTTTTGCCATGCATTACGCCCATCATCACTACTTACATCGAACGGCCAAGGTCACGCCGATGATTTTTCCTGAAAAGCCCGCCGAGCCGGGATACTGGGATTTTATCTACTTCTCCTTCACCATCGCCGTGGCGGCACAAACCGCCGACGTGGCAACTGGCACCACCGATATGCGACAGATCGCGCTGCTGCAGTCGGTGATTTCATTTGTGTTTAATCTGGCAATTCTGGGGCTGTCGGTGAACGTCGGGGCGGGGTTGCTGAGTTAGGGGTAATAAAATCATCTGCCTCAACGGGGAGGCAGACTTTAACAAGTTACAACACGCTGGCGAGAAATTCGCGCAGGCGCGGATGTTGCGGATTGTCCAGTAATGTGCGCGCATCGCCGCTTTCCACTACTGTTCCGTTATCCATAAACACGATGTTATCCGCCACTTCGCGGGCGAACCCAATTTCGTGGGTGACCACCACCATGGTGATACCGGAATGTGCCAGCTGCTTCATCACCTGCAGTACTTCACCCACCAGTTCAGGGTCCAGCGCCGAGGTCGGCTCATCGAACAGCATCACTTCCGGCTCCATTGCCAGCGCCCGGGCAATCGCCACGCGTTGCTGCTGGCCGCCGGACAGTTCGCGCGGCCACGCCTGCGCCCGGTGCGCCAGCCCGACCTGCTCCAGTAATTTCAGCGCGCGGGCTTCCACCACGGCACGCTTCTCACCACGAATGCGCAGCGGCGCATCGCTGATATTCTGCAGCACGGTACGGTGCGGAAACAGATTGAACTGCTGGAACACCATGCCGATGCGCTGACGCTGCGCGGCAACGCGTTTCTCCGGCAGCTCCACTAAATGCTGCCCCTTGCGGCGGTAGCCAATCATCGATTGCCCCACGAGGATGGTGCCGGCATCAAGTTTTTCCAGGTGGTTAATACAGCGCAGCAGCGTTGATTTCCCGGAGCCGGAAGGCCCGAGGATTACCGTCACCGAACCGGCGGCAATATCCATACTGATATCGCGCAGTACCGTTTTGCCGGAAAATTGTTTATGAATGCCGCGCAGGCTGATCGATTCACTCATGATTCCTGCTCCTGTTGCTGCGGCAGGCGGCGAAACCAGCTGCGTTTCGCCGGGCTGTTACCGCGGCTGAACCACGCTTCAACATAATGCTGGCCAATGGACAGTACTGAGGTCATCAGCAAATACCAGGCGGTGGCAACCAGCAGCAGCGGGATCACCTCGTAGGTACGCTGATAGATAATCTGTGCCGAATAGAGCACGTCCTGCAGCGCAATCACCGAAACCACAGCGGTGGTTTTCAGCTGACCGATCACTTCATTACCTGCCGGGGGCAGAATGGTGCGCATCGCCTGCGGCAGCACGGTCTGGCGGAAAATCTGGCCGGGACGATAGCCTAACGCTTTCGCCGCCTCCAGCTGGCCCGGATTAACGCTCTGTATCCCGGCACGGATAATCTCCGCCGCATAGGCCGACTGGTGCATCACCAGCGCAATCACCGCCGCGCTGAACGGGCTGATAATCTCGTTGGTGGTGGCATGCCAGACCTCGCCGATAAACGGCAGCGACAGGGTTAACTTCGGATAGAGCGCAGCGATGTTGTACCAGAGGAACAGCTGGACCAGCATCGGCACCGCACGGAAGAACCAGGTATAGGCCCAGCTCACCCCGACCAGCACTGGATTGGCCGACAGGCGCATCAGCGCCAGCAGCGTTCCCCCGGCAAAGCCGAACAGCACGGAGATCGCCGTCAGCTTGATGGTCATTATCACGCCGTTGAGGATCGAGGCTTCCGTCAGATTCTGCGCCACCACGTCCCACTCGAAGCGCGGATTGCTGACCACCGATGACCCCATCAGCACCACCAACAGCAGCACGATCAGCGCGCTAAACCAGCGCCCGTAATGGCGGTGACCGACAATGCGCAGCCCGGCGCCTGAGTCGTCAGGCCGCACACTCATTTGGCAATCTCTTCATTCAGGCCCGCTGTTTTCACCGCGCCGAAGCCAATTTCCCATTTATCGAGGATCTGCTGATAGGTACCATCTTTGATAAGTGAGTTCAATGCGGCCTGAATCGGCTTCTCCAGCGGCGACTGTTTTGGCAGAGCGATAGAGACGATGGTGTCCTCAATGGTGATTTCACCCGCTAATGCCAGCGGCTTAACGTGGCTGGCCTGGTAGCGCAGGCCTTCATACGGACCAAAAAACATCGGCACGCGACCGCTGATTACTGCCTGCACGCCCGCCGGACGATCCGGGAATACCGGGATAGTTATCGCTGGTTTTTTATCGGCAATACAGGCTTCGCTGGCGGTTTGCAGGCGGGTGATCTGCGACGTACCTGCTCCCGCGCCCACGGTCTTGCCACACAGCTCGGCGAAGGTGTTGACTGGCCCCAGCTCCGCATCTTTACGGGCGACCAGCGCCAGTTTAGATGCGTTGTAGTAGCCAACAAAATCAACCTGCTGCAGACGCTTCTTATTGGCATCGATATTAGACGCGGCCAGATCGTAACGACCAGATTTCAGACCAGGGATAATGTTGTCAAAGCCCCCGGTATCACGCCAGTGCACGGCCACACCGAGGCGGTCAGCAACCGCGCTGACAATATCAATCTCGCGCCCGGCCAGGGTTTTATTATCCGCCTGGTAAAAAGTAGTAGGCGGCGTGTTGGGGTTGGTTCCCGCCACAATATAGCCCCTCTTCAGAATATCTTCCGGCAGCGTAGCGTGCAGCGCCGCATCGGCCTTCGGCTTCACGCTGCTGGCAAAGGCAACATCCTGATCGGCGGCCAGGACGGCGGTGATTGGAGTCAGCGCCATTACGGCGGCAGTCAGTGCAATGTGTTTCATCAGTTACCCCTCAGTTGCCAGTGCAGGCACGGCAGCAAAATTTTCATCGATGGACGGCAGCCCCAGGTTTTCACGCAGAGTGCTGTAATGATATTCGCTGCGGAACAGGCCACGGCGCTGCAGCTCAGGCACCACCAGTTCGACAAACAGCTCCAGCTGATTTGGCAGCACCGCTGGCATGATGTTGAAACCGTCCGCCCCGTCCTGTTCCAGCCACTGCTGGAAGTCATCGGCGATATCTTCGGCGGTGCCCACAATCACCCGGTGACCGCGGGAACCGGCCGCCACGGCTGCCAGCTGGCGCAGGGTGAGGTTTTCACGCGCGGCGAGGTCGGTCAGCAGCTTGACGCGGCTCTGCCCGCCTTCCGTACCGCCAATCTCCGGCACCGGCCCATCCAGCGGATAAGCGGTCATATCCACGCCAAAGCGCGCGGACAGCTGTTCAATACCGTTATCGATATCCACCAGTTCATTCAGCTGGTTCCAGGTTTCCTGCGCCTCCGCACGCGTGCGCCCGACAATCGGCATCACGCCCGGCAGGATCAGCAAATGATCCGGCTGGCGACCAGCATCGCGCACAAACTGTTTCTGGCTGCGGTAGAACGCCTGCCCCTCTTCCAGTGAGGCCGCTGCGGTAAACACCACTTCAGCAGTTTCCGCCGCCAGTTTCTGACCGGCCGGGGAAGATCCGGCTTCAATAATCACCGGACGCCCCTGCGGGGAACGGGCGATGTTCAGCGGTCCCTGCACCTGGAAATATTTACCTTTGTGGTTGGCAGCGTGAATCTTCCCTTCGTCAGAGTAACGACCGCTCTCTTTTTCGCGCACGATTGCGCCCTCTTCCCAACCGTTCCACAGTTTAAAGGTCACATCGAGGAACTCGCGCGCCACATCGTAGCGTTCGGCGTGGGAAGGCAGATCTTCACGGCTGAAATTGCGCGCGGCATCAGCAGAGAATGAGGTCACCACGTTCCACGCACCGCGGCCACGGCTGATATGGTCGACCGATGACAGCGCGCGCGCCAGGTGGAACGGCTGATCGAAAGTGGTAGAGGCCGTCGCCGCCAGACCAATATATTTAGTCTGCACCGCCAACGCGGAAAGCAGCGTCAGAGGCTCCAGGCGTGACATAGTGGAAGGGAGGCGGTGAACGCTCGTTGCCAGCGCATCGCCAACGAAGAACATATCAAACAGGCCTTCTTCGCCTTTTTTGGCGATCCAGGTAAACCATTCGACATCGGTCGGAGAGCCTTTCGCCCCCTCAGCACGCCAGCCGCCCACGTGGTGGCCCAGCGCCTGAACAAACAGGCCGAGACGCAGCTGGCGCGGTGAGGTTTTCTGCACAGACATGGGAGATCCTTTCGTTATTGGCTAATCAGGAAAATAAGACGCTGCAGCGCGGCGCTATCCGCCAGGCATGCATCGTTGAAAATGGTTTGTGCCTGAGCGGCAGGCAGAGCTGCCAGACTGTTGCGCAGCTTGGCCTCGACGTCAGTGAGCGCTGCGGCGGTTTCACGGCGCGTAACACAGTGGCTGAGCGAGCTGCCGTTGCGCAGATAAAGCGTGACGCGATGGAAACGACGATCGGGATCGAGCTCATCCGCAGGCGCACTCGGGTCGGGATGGCGGCTGACGCGCGCGGCGAGTTCAGCAATCACGTCGTCAACCGGCGCTTCACTGTAATTTTCCAGCGCAACGCTGCCGTTCAGCAGCGCATCGGCAATCACGTATTCGAGGCTGAAACGCGCTTCAACGCCGTTACGCGGCGCGGTGATATTCGGTGCGGTATCGGCGCCTGGTGGAAAGCTGACTTCAATCCGTTCAACGTCAGACAATTTCGCGTTCGTCAGCAACTGCTCACGCAGGATGAATGCGGCTTCGGCCGCGCTGTGGGTGCCACCACAGGTCGGGTAGCGTTTAAACTCCAGGCCCGGTGAAACAATGCGCCACGGGGATCCCCACTCATGTAGCAAGTCAGCCGGCTGTCCGGCACCAAAGCCCAGCGCCTGCAGGAAGCTCTCCAAAACACCGCTGCTCTGCCCGGCGAAACCCGCCTGAGCCAGCTGTACGCTGTTGACCGCGCTGCGGGCGGCCAGCCCGGCATGCAGAGGTTTAGCCGCTGAACCAAACTGGCTGCGTAAACCGGAGGCCTGAGTCGCCGCCAGCCCGATGGCCACCTGCGTTTCGGCGTTACTGAGCTGCAATAACCGGCAGGCTGCGCCAGTGGCAGCAAGGGTTCCAAGCGTGGCAGTGCTGTGGAATCCGGCCGAATAGTGGCGCGTGCCGATGGCTTTCCCTAACCGGCCTGCCAGTTCTACCCCGACAACATAAGCATCGAGGAAATCCTCCACGCTTTGCGCTTTACGCGTAGTACTCAGCGCCAGCAGTGAGGAGAGCACCACAGTAGTGGGGTGGCCGCGGAAATTAGCGTGATAATCATCGAAATCCAGAGAATGACTGAGATAGCCGAGCTGCAGCGCCAGGTTTTCCAGCGAATGTTCAGCCGGGAATACGCGAAATATTGCGTCCAGGCCGCTTTCCAGTACGCTTCCGTGCAGTACAGGAAACAGACAGGCGAAGTAATCCATGACGCCAGCACGGGCATTATGCCGCTCAGTCGCGCCAGGATTGATGCTGGATAGCGTTTCTGCCAGCCGTGCAGTGAGCGAAATGTTCAAAAGACACCTTTTTTGATAAGGTATTGACATAAATCAATACGTTATAAATTACGGTTATTTTCTTTTGTTCGCAGTTGAGGGGCCAATATCCAACGGTTATAGGCCATTCCGAAATAAACTAAGCAGAATGATAATTCGCACTATCTTTTCTCAGGAAAACGGTATCTGCCACATTGAGACGCTGCTGCGCGCCTGCGCTGCGCTGGAGCTAAAGTTGGATATCAGCCCGCTGGAAAACACTCGCAAGCAGGATGAGGGAACCTGGTAATGACCGATCAGCGGCTTTACTGCTTTATGAACGATCTTCCGCTTGGCGAACTGACGCGAAACAATGGCAGGCTGTCGTTCCAGTACGATCCCCGCTGGCTCCAGTCGCCTCGAGGACAGGCCCTGTCCGCCAGCCTGCCGCCGCAAAGCCTGACCAACGCACTGACTCTAACCCCGCCAGAGTTTGATCGTCAGGTTGGGGAAGTTATCCAGCGCGGCACGCACGAAGCGCTGGCAAAATATCAGCGGCTGGCGGGTAAAGGCTAAAAACGCATTGACCTGCCGTTGCAAAAAGCTAAGGTTAATCCCATATCAATAGCCAATATGCAGGAAAACCCCTGAAGGAGTTAAACATGGCGACAGAATACGCAACTATTGGCGGAGGCTGCTTCTGGTGCACTGAAGCAGTCTTCAAACAGATTGACGGCGTGGAATCGGTCGAGAGCGGCTACATCGGCGGCCACACCGAAAACCCAACCTACAAGCAGGTTTGCAATGGGGACACCGGCCACGCTGAAGCTATCCGTATTGGCTTCAACCCTGACAAAGTCAGCTATGGCGACCTGCTGGATATCAGCTTTGCCACTCACGATCCCACCCAGCTGAACCGCCAGGGTAATGATATCGGGACGCAGTACCGCTCAGCGCTGTTCCCGGCAGATGCTGCACAGCTTGCTGAAGCGAAAGCGGCGATTGCGCGCGCGCAGACTGAACACGCCGATCCGGTTGTGACCACCATCGAAACCGATGCGAAATGGTGGCCGGCAGAAGATTACCACCAGGATTACTGGGCGGGTGAAGGTCAGGAAAACCGTTACTGCCTGGCAGTGATCCCACCGAAGCTGCAGAAGCTACGCAAAAAGTTTGCGGCGAAAACCATCAGCGGCTAATCATCGCTCTGCGCCAGCCGATGTGTGCTGGCGCGCTTTGCCGCCCTAAGTGCCACCACTACGGCAAGCAACGATCCCGCGGCCAGTCCTATCATAACCCGCTGAAAACCGCCTTCGGCACCGCCTGCCTGATAGATTTGTGCAGCAATGGCCAACCCAAGTGCGCCGCCGAGATTATGCAGCGTCCAGGAAATCCCAATCCCCTGCGCATGCATTGACGCAGGCAAAGCGCCAAGCGCCGCATTAACCGAAGGCCCGAGGATCGCACCCCATCCGGCCCCCATCAGTATAAATGCAGCGAAAACAGTAGTTATAGGAATATTGCCAAAGCTCTGTAGCATCGCTGACAGTGACAGCGCGATGAATCCTGCCGCCATCACAGGCCAGGGAGTGAAGCGGTCGGCAGCGTGGCCTGCAATCGGTGAAACCACCGCCATCACCAGCGTCACCGGCAGCAGCATCAGGCCGATCCGGGCATCACTGGGTTGAAAGACTGCAACCAGCTTGAGTGGGATCAGCATGAATGCGCTGCAATAAAATATCGCCAGCAGCACCGATAACATGCAGGCAGCCGCAAAGTCCTTATTGCGCAGCATACGCAAATCAATTAGCGGCTGGATCGTGCGCTTTTCTAAGGTGAGGAAAACCCGCAGAAACAGCAGCGGTATCAGCCCGGCATTCATCATTAACCAGCCTGAAATATCGAGTCGAACCTGCACATTCCTTGAGGACGTCGGGATGGCGCCCATGCAGTATATAAAACTGACCAGCATTAGCGGCACATTGATCAAAAAAACCGATCGCCAGCCTAACCAGCTGACCAGAATACCTCCGGCTATCGGCCCCAGAGCCAATCCTAAACCATTAGCAGCAAACAGCATGCCCAGCGCCCTGCCCCGCCCTGCAGACGGCATAACACTGACCAGTATGCTCGCGCTGACGGTATACAGCACTGCACACCCTGTTCCCTGTAACAAACGGCAGAAGTTCATCACTGTCAGATTGACCGCCAGCCCCGCTCCCAACGAGGCGACGCCAAACAGCAACATACCGCCGAACAGTACATGCTTAGCGCCAAAGCGCTCAGCCAGACGGGCTGACATTACCATGCAGCAGCACAGCGCCATCACAAATAGCGTCATCGACCACTGCATGGCAACCACGTCGCGACTGAAGTAGCGCTGCAGCGCTGGCAACGCGGTATTCACGATGGTGAAATCCAGGCAGCCAAGGAAGCTGGCCAGGCATATCCCGCTTTGCAGCCTGATTAACTGAGTGCGGGAAAGAGTGAAAGAAGTTGTCATGCAGCATTCCTGAAGGGAAAACATTAGCCTGCCACGATATTTATTCTTCAGTTACGCTCATTTTTCACCATACTGAAGAATCCAAATCGCCAATCTAAGAGTTGTTTTTCATGATTAATGCTGACCGGCTTAACAGCATCCGCGCTTTTGTACAGGCCGCTCAGGCGGGAGGGTTCAGCCAGGCAGCTTACCAACTGGGTCTATCCCGTTCGACGGTTGGGAAAGCCGTTGCCCGTCTGGAAGCTCGTCTGCAGGTAAAATTGTTTCAGCGCACCACCCGCTCTCTTTCGCTCACCCGTGAAGGTGAAGTGTTTTATCAGGACTGTCTGCAGATACTCGCCAGCCTCGATGCCGCAGAAAACCGTCTGATGGCACATGTCAGCGCCCCCTCAGGTCAGCTACGAATTGCAGCCCCTCCCCTGCTGGGTGAAAAATGGGTATTGCCGGTTATACTGCCGTTGACGCGACGCTGGCAGGGGCTTGGTCTGGACCTGAGGCTGTCCACACAGCGAGTAGACCTGGCCGCCGATGGTATCGATCTGGCCATCCGTATCGGCGCTCCGGGGCACCATGTCGATCTCACCGCTCATCTGCTAGGGCATCAGGCGCTACTGCTTTGTGCCTCCCCTGCTTTGCTATCTGAAGGCGATGTTCTTCATCGTCCTGATGATCTCACCGACTTTCCTCACCTCACGCTGCTGGAGCAGGGCCGCTCTCAACCTTGGTTGATTAAAAATGCGCAGGAAGAAATGATTTACTGGCAGCCGAATGGACGACTGCGCTTTAGCACGATGAGTGCCGTCTACGCGTCAACGCTGGAGGGTTATGGTATTGCGCAACTGCCACGCTGGCTGGTGAACCAGGACATTGAACGTGGAAGGCTGGTTGAAGTTTTACCGGGGACACGCTGCAGCAGTTTGCCCATTTATGCCGTGTGGCTGAGAACGTCTGTCATGCCTCGGCGGATACGTTGTGCTATCGATGCGCTCAAAGCGGCGTTTACTACCACTCCTTTATAAAGCCGATTCCCAGTCTGCGAGAATGGAAAACATAATATCATCGTTAAACGGCCGACTGGAGCAATGATACCGTTGGTTATCCCAGCAACCGCAGATAATCATGACTCCTATATCTATTTCCCGACCGATAGCTGTTGTCATTGGCGGTACAGGCGAAATCGGTCTGGCTATGGTTGAAAGACTTGCGGCCAGTCATCAGGTCTAGTCATTTGGCAGGACGGCTAATACTCAGGCAGGATTACAGGATTGCAGGATTGCAGGATTGCAGGATTGCAGGATTGCAGGATTGCAGGATTGCAGGATTATTTTTGCTTAATGTTGTTGTGACTGCAACCCTCTAAGCATTTCAAGATGCTAGACTCTCCTGGTCGTTGCAACATTTGAAAGGATTTTCATACCGACGATTATGGGATTATGGGATTATGGGATTATGGGATTATGGGATTATTTTCTCAGATCCCTGCTACGGTTTCCAACTCATAATTACGGTGTCAAATCAGATCAATTCCTGAACGACGAAGTAAAAGCGCATATCCCCAAAATATCACCACGGTCATCACGCATGAAGCCAGTAGCGCAATCCAGAAACCCCATCGTTGAAACATAAGCGGAAAGCAGAGAAACATTGGGAGGGTAGGGACCACATACCAAAATGTGTACCACGCATGACTGGCAATTTTTTCCTGTGTTTGCCCCTCCAGCTTCATCCATACAAGCACCAGAACGGTCACCAGCGGTAGGGCAGCCAGCAGCGCGCCAAATCGATCGCTTCGCTTTGCCACCTCTGAAACAAGCACAACAACTCCGGCAGTTACCATATACTTCACAATCAACCAGACCATTGGACACCTCTTCTCAAAATGACTCGCATTTAATCGGGTTTCATCAGGCCACAAATCCGTTATAGCCCGCCAACGTTACCGCTAACATAGGCAGTAAATCCCCGCATCTGATACAGACTATATAAATTAGCGCTAAGAAACCTGAAGTACAAAGGCTGAGCATGTCGCCTTTGAAATTACGATTACCAATAATTCTGTGATTCTGTGATTCTGTGATTGTTGCAGGGTATCTTATTGTTCCTGAAGAGGGATTACTATATCCTGTAATCATATAATCCCGTGATTTAAAAATCCCATAATCCTGGGATTACGTAATCCTGTGATTCACCAGAGATAAACTTTAGGGGGCGTCTGATGACAACCAAAATTATCTCCTTCCTGAACGGGAAGGGCGGGGTAGGGAAAACGACGACCTCCATCAATATCGCAACATGCCTGGCTCGCAAGGGCTTCAAGGTTGTGATGGTGGATACGGATCCTCAGGGTAGCATCAGCAATTGGTACGACGAAACCAAGTGCAAATTTGATTTGGCTGAAGCGGCATCCGAAAAAGAAGTTTATACCGTGCGTAAACAGCTGAAGGACTATGACTACGTGGTCATTGATGGCGCTGCGGCCATAACGGCGATATCTTCAGCAGCCGTTATGGTCAGCGATTTGGTGCTTATTCCGGTGACGCCTTCACCTCTCGATTTTGCTGCTTGTGGCGCGATTCTGGCGGTGGTCGAAGCGCGCGAAAACTTGCAGCCGGTGATTGCGCGATTCCTGATTACCAAAAAAGTTGCCTCTACGCGCATGCTTGAGGTCCTAAAAGAGTCAATCGAGGATACCGGTGTTCCGGCGCTTAAAACCGCGACGACTCAGCGACAGGTGTACATACGCACAATGCTGGATGGTGGAACCGTATTTGACACGACAGACGGCAGTGCAAAAGGGGAGATCGATGTGATGACAAACGAAATTCTGGAGCTGCTTGCATGAAAATGAAACTAGGACAACATCGGCAGTTAGCACCGGCGCTGGATGCAGTGAGTAAGCCACCTGCCGGGACTGTAAAAAAATTGCAGACTAATATCGACGAAGATCTGCACCGCAGGTTTAAGACGGCCTGTTTTATGCAGGGTCGTGAGATGAAGGATGTGCTGACAGAACTGATTGAGCACTGGCTTCCAGAGAATGAATCCCGCTAACAAGGATCCTCTTAGACTGGTCCCGCGGCATCTCTTTTTTTGAGGGATGTCCTTGCTTGAAGGATAGGTTTTTAGAGGATCTACTCAAAAAAAAGATCCTATAACGTTTGTTCTTTTCTTTATAGTTTAGATCTTTATAGTTTAAGGGGGTGTTTTTCTGAGATAAATCATATGATTACAGATGTTTATGTGGATGTTTTTCCTGTCTGAAGTGGAGTGATTTTCTGTTATATGTGGAGTTTTTTCCTGCTATACGTAGAGTTTTTTCCTGTTGATAACTTTCTGATCTGGCGAAATATTTTATGTGGAGTTATTTTCTGTGGATAACTTCTTCTCACCGTTGCCTCCTGATATTCATGCACGTTCCTGCCTTTCCTGATGAAAATCGAAGTTGTCACATCTTAAGAAATAGTCACGTTACATTGTCACATAAGTCAGTCTGAGTTAATCATTATCATAAAATTAAATCGTTATAACAATAAGTTACTACATTTCTGTATTTCTTATGTGGAGTGATTTTAGGTTGTACCTGTTTGACTAAGACATACGTGGAATTTTTTTATGTATGAGTCGCGTAACAGGAAAGGCTAAAGGTGGAAAAATTTTCTGTACTAAATTTTGATTGTGACCATGTCACTTTTCTGTTCCATATGTGGATGGATTTTATGTTTGGCATGCTGCCCAGTTCTCGAGTCGTACTCAAAGGTGGATAAATTTTCTGTTTGCCTGCGCAAAAGCGCCTGGCGGCACCCCTGTTGAATAGTTTTTCGCTAAAATGTGGAAAGATTTTCTAAGGAAATTTATTTTATCTTTTTGATAAACAATGAAATAGTGGTGTTTGTGAAATTACATATAGCCCCCTTCCCATGGACAGAGGGAGCCTCAGAGATAAGCCTGGCCAAAGGTGGAGTAATTTTCTGTAGTGTGTCCGAAGGTATGTGGAATGATTTTCTGATGGCCTGTTTCAGGCTGCCGGGCATATGTGGAAGAATTTCCGGTTAAGTTGCGCTGAGTTCTGGTATGAATATGTGGAGTGTTTTCCTGTTGCCATCTCGCACTTTCAGGATCGAACTACGACTAAATTGGATCCTGTGCTGCCTGAATGTGGAGGAATTTCATGCTAACACAAACTGCGTTACTTCTTAAATTATTGATTTTAAATAACTAATAATGATGTTATTTTACTTTACCTGAATATTTTTTGTGTGGAATACTCTGCTGTACATTCCACACAGGGATCCTGCTAAATGGAGCTAAACAAACTGACGGTCGTACAAGGTAACGATCTCCTTGAAGGGGCCTACAGTGTCACGCTGGATGAGATGCGGTTGCTGAACCTGGCACTTGCTCAAATCGACAGCAGGAAACCCCAGCCTGACGCGCTGTATCGCTTATTTCCCCATGATTATCAGCGTATTTATGGGTTAAATCCAACCAGTAGCCATCGGCAGCTGCGTGAAGCTGCCGAAAGCTTGATGAAAAAACCCGTTACCATCTATCAGCCCGATCGCAAAACCGGCAAAATGCGTACCGTCCAGCTTTCCTGGTTTTCCCGTCTTGAATACGTCAGCAGTGATGAGCAGAGTGCGGTGGTACTGCGCTTTGGTCAGGATGTTGCCCCCTATCTTTATGAACTAAAAGAGTCGTTTACCAAGCTTAATTTTATCAATATTGCCAAACTTGATACGGCTTTCTCTGTGCGGCTTTACGGTTGGTTAATCAAAGCCAAAAACCTTTACGGACGTAAGAGCAGTAAGGCGATTGAAGTGACGCTGGCTCTGGACTGGATGCGTGAAAAAGCCGGGCTGCAGGGCAAATATGAAGATTATCGTGACTTCCGCCAGAAACTGCTGGAGCCTACGCTGGCGCGCATTAATGCTAATACGGATATCTCAGTTATTTGGGAACCTATTAAAAAAGGGCGCACCGTAGTGTCGATTAAGTTCTCATACGTGGACGAATCTTCTCATGAAGCCAGTAAGCCGCTGCGCCCTAAATTTCCCCGCAGGCCGCGGGCGACGGTGGGTTCAGACCTGGAAGGAGAGTGGGCACGCCGCTGTATACATATCATGGAGCAGTATCGGGAACGCCTGGCTACTTACGATCGGAACGAGAAAGTCCCGTTGACGGACGTCAGAAAACTGGCAGCCTGGTATAAGACAATCGGTGATAAAAGCAGCCATAAGCGTGTAATGACGGAAGTCAGCGAGCGTGCAAAAAAATAGGTGACTAATCATATTGATAAGCCGCTTATTAACATTTTTTAGTACGGGCTTACCTGAGTTACACACCAGATTATCCCCCGTTTCTGTGGATAAATATGGCAAGCTTGCTACATAGCGATTATCGCAGTCTCAACAGCATCTGAATCCGTTACGGGTTTGCATAAAATTCTTCCACATTAGGTTGCGAGTCGGCTCACAGGTGGAAGAATTTTATGTAAGAATTACCGCCTTACCAGCCCGAATCGATGGTTGCGGTATCCTGCAGAAATCACGGCGACGGTTCTTTATAGAAGGACGTCACCGTTAGCGAAGCGATGACTTTACTGTGGTCATAGTTATTAATGACTTCTGATACCGGCAGGCGCTGTGCTTTATGCCCAAGGCCGTAGGTATCAAAGTTCTTCGCCAACGCGTTAGCATCCAGCGGCGTACCGCCAGAGATCGTCACGCCGGGACAGAGTTTAAAGGTGTATTCGGTGTTATCGGCGTTGCGCGTCCAGCTTTCGGCAATTCATGGCTCCACCTGTAAGGTCGCGGGATTCTGCCACGTTAATGTGTCGGTAATCTGATTGAGGGTGCCGCCGTTGGGATAAGAATCCCCAGCGGGAGGGTAACGGTTGGTATGCGCCTGCTGTTCCAGATAGATCAGCGTGCCGCTCTGAATCTGCTGTTCCCCGGCAGCGTTAGCCATTCCACTAATTAATGCCATTGCCCCGGCAATCGCCGTCAGGCGCCAAGTCACGTGCAGGATGAATGCCTTTATTGTCAGTTGAGTCGTCGCTGACGATAAATATGAAGCCTGACAAGGGGTAGGGTGAATCAGGAAATTCATCTAGCTGCATAATGATTAAGTAATTTTTTTAACGTGCGTTGAGTCAGCCGAAATCTCTTCTCCCTGCTGATTCAGCACGCGCAATGCCGCCAGCGGCTGCCCGGTGGCACTTTCCAGCAGCTGCGAATGGGCTTCACCTGGGGAAAATAACTCACTCTCACCAAATTGACGCAGGGCGACAATGAGCGGAAAAAGCGCATAACCACGCTCGGTCAGCACATATTCCTGCCAGGCGGATCCGTCGGAGGCGGGTTGGATCGTTAACAGTCCGCCGTCAACCAGGCGGCGTAAGCGGTCAGACAAAATATTGCGCGCCATACCCAGTCCGCGCTGAAACTCGCTAAAACGACGGCTGCCGTCAAACGCATCGCGCAGGATCAGCAGCAGCCAGCGATCGCCGATCAGATCGACGCTGCGCGCAACCGGGCACGGGGCCTGGCTTAAAGAGAGACGGTCCGCCATGTTTTCTTCCTTCGCTGAATTTGGTTGCATTTTAAAACCACTTCCGTCAGGCTGCAAATGGTTTTAATTCGAAACCAAATGGAGCGCAGTATGGTCAGTACGCCAGAGAACCCCCCTTTGTTGCCCGAATTGTCGTCGTGGCAACTGGCTCTGTTTGCCTGCAGCAGCGGCTTAAGTGTGGCCAACGTCTACTATGCCCAGCCACTGCTGGATGCGCTGGCGCTAACGTTCGCTATAACGCCAGCCAGTGCTGGCAGCATGATTTTTGCCACGCAGGTGGGCTGTATCGCCGCGTTGCTGGTGCTGGTCCCTTTAGGCGATGCAGGCGATCGCCGTAACCTGATGCGCTGGCAGCTTTTGGGGCTGATCGCGGCACTGTTATTAACGGCAGTCGCCAGTTCACCGCTGATGCTGCTTCTGGCGATGATGCTGACGGGCCTGCTGGGTACCGCAATGACGCAGGGGATGATTGCTTATGCCGCTTCAGCGGCCAGCGAGAGCAACCGTGGGCGGGTCGTCGGGATAGTTTCTGGTGGCGTAATGGTAGGGTTATTGCTGGCCCGCACATTTGCCGGGCTGGTCGCCGATGTGAGCAGCTGGCGTGGCGTATACCTCGTTTCGGCGCTGATGATGACGCTGCTGGCGGCGTTCATCTGGCGTAACCTGCCACAATTACCGCGCAGTGATTCAGGCAACGGTTGGCAGATGATGCAATCGCTGTGGCAAACGCTGTTGTGCAACCCCGTACTGCAGCTGCGCGGCATGCTGGCGCTGTTGATGTTCGCCAGCTTCAATATTTTCTGGAATGCACTGGTGCTGCTGTTACGCGATCCTCCGTGGCAGCTGAGTCATGGTCAGATAGGAGCGCTAGGACTGGCTGGCGTCATCGGTGTGCTGACTGCCAGCCGCGCCGGACGCTGGGCCGATCGCGGGCTGGCTCAGCGAACCAGCGGTGTTGCCCTGAGCCTGCTGCTGCTCAGCTGGTTGCCGCTGTGGTTAGGTGCGGGTTCTTTATGGTGGTTAATCAGCGGGATTCTCCTGCTTGATGCCGCCGGACAGGCGCTGCACGTCACCAGCCAGCAGCTGATTTTCGCCAGCCAGCCTGATGCCGGTGGGCGCCTGATTGCTGGTTATATGCTGTTTTATTCGGTAGGCAGCGGACTGGGTGCGCTGCTTTCCACTCAAGCCTATGTTCTCGGTGGGTGGTCGGCGGTGTGCCTATGTGGCGCGGCGGTTAGCCTACTGGCGCTGGTTATCTGGAGCTATTACGTGATGAAAAGGGGTCAACAATGAATGATCTGGAACTGCTGGCTGCAGCGGATGTGCGCGCCATGAATTATACGGCTTCTCTCCCGACGCGGCGGGTATTCCCCGACAGTGGTGCACTGGCCGGGTTGACGCGTTTTGATGAACCGCTGCCGCCGCAGGGGCTGCCGCCAGAGCAGACGCTGGCGCTGCTGGACGATGTTGGCTCCCCTGCCACGACTGCGTCTAACGGGCCCGATTACTTTGGTTTTGTCATCGGAGCTTCTCTGCCAGTGGCGACGGCAGCTGAGCGCCTGATGATTGCCTGGGATCAGTGTGCATCCAGCTGGGATAATTCGCCGGTGTCAGCCACTCTGGAGCTCCTTGCCGGAAAATGGCTGCTGGAGATACTCGATCTGCCCAGAGAAAGCGCGGTGGGATTCGGTACCAGCGCGACAGCGTGCACGCTCAGCTGCCTGGCGACAGCGCGGCGCGAACTGCTACAGCGTCACGGCTGGGACTTTGATCGGGATGGATTAGCTGGCGCACCAGAAATACGCGTCGTAATCTCTGAACTGACGCATATCACGGTAAAAAAAGCGTTGCGCATACTCGGGTTCGGCCTGCGCCATTTGATCGTCGCGCCGGTGAATGGCCGAGGGCAGATTGACCTATTACACCTGCCGGAGCTGGATGATCGCACCATTATCTGTCTGCAGGCTGGCGAGGTGAATAGTGGGGAATTTGATGACTTCGCTGCGCTGATGCCGCTGGCCAGAGCGGCAGGGGCCTGGGTACATATTGATGGCGCATTTGGTCTCTGGGCGCGGGCGTCAAAATTTAAAGCCTTCACGCAGGGAATTGAACAGGCAGATAGCTGGACCACGGATGGTCATAAGTGGCTCA
This sequence comes from Erwinia sp. LJJL01, assembly GCF_047300805.2. Taxonomy (NCBI): domain Bacteria; kingdom Pseudomonadati; phylum Pseudomonadota; class Gammaproteobacteria; order Enterobacterales; family Erwiniaceae; genus Erwinia; species Erwinia sp. LJJL01. Next base: position 52,390 of record NZ_CP178574.1, read on the forward strand.
ATACCCCTTATGACTGCGCTATGGCGATATGCCGTCATTCCGCCGCGCTTTCGAGCGCAATGAATGCCGATGCGGGCTATTCTGCCGCCTCCCAGGATGCGCAAAAAAATCTGACGCTGGAGTTTTCCCGCCGTCCACGCGGTATTCCTGTGTGGGCTTCGTTGCGCACATTAGGGCGAGATGGCGTCGCGGCGATGATAGAGCGACATTGTTTGCTGGCGCAGCAGATAGGCGAGGGGTTAAGTGAGGCCGGGTTTGAAGTCATTAACCGGGTCGTCATCAATCAGGTTCTGTTTCGGGCATCCAGCGAGGCGCTTACGCTGAGAGTACGCGAAGCATTACAGACGTCGGGTGAGGCGTGGTTTGCCGGGACATTCTGGCAGGGTAAAGCGGCGCTGAGAGTCAGCGTGAGTTCGTGGCGCACGGAGGAAATCCATGTACAGAAATTTATCGTACTGATGGCAAGAATTTATCGGGAAATATTAGCAGAAGGGTAATTGCATCCGGCCGCACGGTGAGATGCGGCCGGTCAGCATTTACTTGATCAGGAAATCTTCAAGTTTCTTGCCAGCATCCAGTGCCTGCTTAATAACGGCCGGGGTACGGCCCTGGCCAGTCCATGATTTTGCTTCGCCGTTCTCATCAGTATATTGATACTTAGCAGGACGTGGAGCACGCTTGGCACGTGTTTTGCCAGCGGTATTATCAGCTGCAGTCAGTTCGCTTAAATCGATACCATCTTCCAGCAACATCTGGCGATATTTAGCCAGTTTTTCTTCTTTTTCTTTAATCTCAGAAGCGATGGCCGCATCTGCTTCACGACGTTCGTTCACTACCGCTTCGAGTTTTTCCAGCATCTCTTCCAGTTCAGATAAAGACACTTCACGAGCCTGGGCACGAAGGGTGCGAATGTTATTTAATACTTTCAGCGTTTCGCTCATAACGGAATCCATAACCTGTGAGTTGGTTTAAATTTGTTCACTATTGTAACGGAGACCAGTGTACAGACAATTCGAGGACGAAAAAACATTAAATTAAAAAAATGTTTCTTTAAATGTTACCTGGATACCGTTTCTCTTAAGCGGAAAACAAGGGGGGGCATAGGTATATTTACAACTTATGGGATAAATCTTAACAATCTTTAAGGTTAAAAGAGCCATCTGAAAAGTTCTTAGCATATTAATCACTTCTTTTATGACTATGCCATTTTAAGATTAGCCCCGTGAAGTCAGGCATTTTGAAGCTAACTCCTTTAAATCCTTACGCCATGCATTGGAGGGATAAGCGGATCAGGTGACGCTGTCACCTGCATGGATTCAACCCTGCGGATACTGTTCGAACTTTTATTCTCAGACAGGTCGCGTTGATTAGTGAAACTTTAAAGAATGGCAATGAGAAACGTAGCCTGATTGCTGTACAGTCGTTTTTTGAGGTGTAGTGCCGCCCGTTTCACCGGTTATTATCACTGAATGTCGGCCTGAAAAATTGGAGGTGGTGATGCGGTTCACAGGATTCTTAGGGGCTAACCATCCAAAGGGGCAGAGGGATGTTTATCAGCTGAATGTTTTTGACGCGTTAACCCCATTCCTGCAGAAGCACCCTTATATCCTAAGTAGCAACCCGGCGGCGTCTCGCATTTATCCATACAGGGTGAAACCAAGTCTCGTTTTCGGATGCCATCATTCCACCGCCGGTTTTATACTTGCAAGAGGTCTCACCTTAAACATGATAGCCGGCGGCGGTTTACTGCTGGTTACGACAGGTGGACGATAAGCCTGTTTATGCTTTTTATGCTGTTAGTCTCTTCAGTACAGGTGAAAAACGGAGAGGGATTGATACCTCCTGTGATTTCGTCCGTATTAAATTATGTCATTGAGATATGGCAGTCAGACTAGACATATTGGTCCGCGATAGCGGGACACAGGTTAAGTCTGGAGTCCTTTCCGCTGTCAGGTTAAGGTATTTGCGGCTTACCCAATTTAGTAACCCGAGTTGACAGGATTCTATAATCCTGTGATTACATAATCCTGAGATTACGAGATTACGAGATTACGAGATTACGAGATTACGAGATTACGAGATGGCAGGATGCTGCCGCTTTTTATGGAACCCCAACATGTCAACGACCAGGCAATACCGCAATGAGAAGTTCAGCTGCTCCCAGTTCACGGGCAGTATCGTTGAGCACTGCCAGTTTATTAATTGCGACTTTTCCTCGACAGACTTGACTGATACCCGCTTTCTCCACTGCCAATTCTACGATCGTGAAAGCGAGATCGGCTGTAACTTCAGCCGGGCAATCCTGAAAGATGCCAGCTTCAAGCTGTGCGACTTAACCATGAATAATTTCGGCTATGCCGAAGCGCTGGGCATTGAGATCGCCGAATGCCGCGTGCAGGGTGCGGATTTCCGTGGCGCCAGCTTTATGAATATGATCACGGCAAAAACCTGGTTTTGCAGCGCCTATATCACCAAAAGCAATCTGAGCTACGCCAACTTTTCTAAGGTGGTGTTGGAAAAGTGCGAACTGTGGGAAAACCGCTGGGTCGGCACTAACGTGCTGGGCGCCTCTTTTAGCGGGTCCGACCTCTCCGGCGGCGAATTCAGCTCGTTTGACTGGCGATCGGCGAATTTCACCCACTGTGATTTAACCCAATCTGTGATTAGCGAGCTGGATATCCGTACAACGGATCTTGAAGGCGTCAAGCTGAACAGCACGCAGCTTGCTATTCTGGCGGAACGCCTGGGAATTATGCTGGTCGACTAAGACTGACGGGTGCGACGCCTTAGCGGGTTGGGCAGCCAGCGGCATTTTTATGATAAATTACGCTACTTTTTCGGCATGCAATGAGGCGAGATGAATATTCCGGTAACCCATACCACCCGTGAAATGAAGAAGAATAATATTGCGCTGGTGACCACGACTCTCAAGGCGTTGGGTACTGCGACCAAGGGCGATCTTGCGCTGCAGACCGGCCTGAGCAGTGCTACCTGCGGTGCAATACTTAATGAGCTGAGTCTGACGGGTGAGCTGCTGGCGCTGGAGCTGGAAGCCTCGCGCGGCGGGCGACCTGCTCAGCGTTACGCCTGCAATCCTGAATTTTTCTCGTTGCTCAGCCTGTATGCCGCAGGCAGCGATGAGGATGCGCAGCTGGTCTGGTCCCTCAGCTCTGCCGTAGGCGACACGCTCGCAGGCGGTGAGATGCCGTTTCATCCCCTCACGCCTGAAACCTTCCATCAGCTGATTGATACATTGCTGCGGCGCTGGCCCAACATCGCGGCTATCGGTATCGGTTTGCCGGGCGTGGTTGTTGATGGGGTGGTCACCTCGTGTGATATTTCACTCTTTAGCGGTCTGGCGATAGTGAAAGACGTGGCGATGCGCACGGGCCGCTTTGTCGAAGCGGGCAACGATATCAATTTTACCGTCTGGGGTTTTTATCGCAGCGACTGTGCGGGTGTCAGTGCCCCGGTTGCTTATATCTATAAGCCGGATGTTCCCTGTACCGGCTGTGGAATGGTGATCAACGGGCAGGTGTTGCACGGTGCCAATGATTTCGCCGGGGAAGTGTCCCGACTGCCGTTTCAAACCGATGCCGGGTTACCGCTTATTGATGAGATGGCGAAAATTGTCATTTCGCTGGCCGCGCTGATTAACCCGGTCAAGGTGGCACTCGGCGGTACACGTCTAAAAGCTTCTCATTTGCCTGAAATACGCGAGCGCTGTCTGGCCAATATTCCTGCACAGCACCTGCCAAAATTGGTTTATCGTGAAGAAATTCGCCAAGATTATCTGCAGGGTATCAGTGAACTGACGCTGAAAAACTTCCTGCACTACCGTTTGTTTACCTCGCCCACGACCTGATTATTATCCGGCGAACGTATTGACTTCGTCGACTCTGCCAATATACTGCCTACTTATTAAAAGTCTTTTAATAAGTAACTTTCAATGAGGAGCGCTGCCTTTGTCACTTCAAGATACCGTAACTTTTGACGCCAGTCCGGCCAGGCGCTTTGGCACGCGGGCGATATTTTTTGTCACCGGTATGGCGATGGGATTATGGGCCGCGCTGGTGCCATACGCCCAGCAGCGCACGCACGCGGACCCCGGCGATCTTGGATTGCTTCTGCTGTGCCTTGGGGCCGGGTCGCTTATCGCTATGCTGGGTTCCGGGCGCGTTATTGGTGCGCTGGGTTGCCGTAAGGTGATTAGTGGATCGGTAGTATTGTATTGCCTGATGCTGCCTCTGCTGGCAACGCTCGGCGACATTCGCCTGCTGGCGCTGAGCCTGTTTATCTTTGGCATGGGCATCGGACTGGCTGACGTTGCCGTCAACGTTCAGGGGACGTTGGTGGAACAGGCGGCGGGCAAGCCTTTAATGTCCGGTTTTCACTGTTTATGGAGTGTCGGAGGGATAGCTGGCGCCGGTGGCGGTGCGCTGATGCTCGATGCAGGAATGTCGCCGCTGTTCAGTAGCTGGGGCGCGATAATGCTGATCGCACTGGTCTTCACGTTTGCCTTTCGCGGATTGCTGACCTCATCGGGTAATGAACAGCAGCCGCAGGAAGGTGGAGCGGGGCGGCCCAACCTGCGCTTGATGCTAATGGCCGTCATGGCAATGATCTGCTTTATGGCTGAGGGCGCTATTCTTGACTGGGGTGGAATTTTTATTACTCAGGATCGGGGTATGGCACTGCAGCATGCCGGATGGGGATTCGCCGCCTTTGCCATTGCTATGTCCCTGATGCGCATGCTGGGTGACGCCGTGGTGAGCGTGCTGGGGCGCAAGAGAATATTAATTATCGGTGGCGGCCTGGGGATTGCAGGGTATCTGATCGCCGTACTGCTGCCGGGCTGGCCGATGACGCTGTTAGGCTTTGCACTCGTGGGGGTTGGCGCGGCAAACATTGTCCCGGTATTGATAACTCTGGCCGGGCAGGAGAAAAGCATGCCGGTCAACCGCTCGGTGGCGATGGTGGCGACGCTGGGCTATTTCGGCGTGCTTGGCGGCCCGGCACTGATCGGCTGGATTGCGCATCTTGCCGATCTTTATGTGGCATTTATGGTGGTTGCCGCGGCTTTTCTGCTTATCGTAATCGGCGCTTTTCGCCTGAAATATTAGGCGGTGGCAGTGATATGGGGGCACACGCCCCCATCAACTTGGTGGTCCGTTGATTTGCTGAGCGCTTCCCTAAGAGCAATCTACTGGCTCAGCATGTCGATTTTTGCCGCACCAGGCTCAGGCATCGCTGTTTGTGTCATCGCCCTGATAGCTGACTGGCTGTTTATGCCGTCAGCGAGTTTTCAATAAAGTCGTGTACATACTCTTTGATTTTGGCTTGCTGGTAGCGCCGCTGATCGAGCACGCGCGTCAGATAGACCAGTTCAACGCCCAGTGGATTGATGGCGCGGTGGAAAGGCTGATAGCCACGGCGTAGATAGAGTTGAGTCAGCCACGGGTGCTTAATCGCCGTTGCCAGATAGACGGCGGGCGATTTCAGAGTGTCGCGCAGTAAGCTCTCTTCGACATAGCGAATAATCCGGCTGCCGTAACCCTGCCCTTTGTAATCAGGTTCGACGGCGAACCAGTGCAGAAAAGGCCACGGTGCCAGCTGCGTATTATCCTGCGTCCAGGGAAAGCGCACGGTCAGCGTGGCGACTCGCTGGCCATCGCGCTCCAACACAAAGGTTGATTCACTGGCGATCACGGCAGCCACGTCGGCGACCGTGCTGCGGGATACGGTGAAGTTGATCCCCTGCGCAACCAGCGGAGTATAAGCACGCTGTAACAGCCCGTGCAGCCACTCTGCCTCTTCCGGCTTAGCTAAACGAATACGCTCGGTCATGATCGTCCCCCCTGAATACGTTAAGGTGGGACAATTATTAACAGCATGCGCGATCGCTTGGAAAGATGAAGATCTGATAACCATACGCGGTGAGCATCTTTATCCCTCGCGCTGCTGCCGATCAGCGGGCGAGCTGCGTGGTGTAATTTGCCGCGACCCATCGGTAACCACTGCCGTCGCTTTTAACATGGCCAAAGCCCGGGAACGCGATATGCGCCGCCGCCACCCAGTAACCCTCCTGTGCCGCCTGTTTTAACACCCGCTCACGGGTTTTTATCGCCTGCTGCTGATCAACGTCGAAGTGGATTGCTACATGTGGGTCCGGCATCTGCACCGCTTTGGCGTGAATGATATCGCCCCATAACACCAGCGTCTGTCCTTCACTCTCCACCCGATACATCACGCTGCCCGGCGTATGGCCAGCCGTTGAGGTGGCCTTAATCCCGGCAAATACCGTTGCCGGTGCGGTAAAGGGCTTCAGTCGTCCTGCCTTGATAACCGGGCGAATGGTCTGCTCAGATTCAGCGAAGGTGTGCTTCTGGCTGGCTTCTACCTTCTCGGCATTCGCCGGGTTGAGCCAGAAATCGACATCTTTCTGCTCGACGAACACCTGAGCGTTGGGGAAGGCGGGTTTGCCCTGGCGGGAGATACCGCCGGAGTGGTCGGCATGAATATGCGTCAACAGCACCGCATCGATGGTTTCCGCCGGATAGCCCGCGGCAGCCAGATTATCCAGCAGGTGCCCGCCGTTGTGGCCAAACAGATCGCCCGCACCGGCATCAACCAGCACCCGCTGCTGGCCGTTATCAATCACAAAGGCATTGATTGAGGTTTCAGCCTGCGGCGTCATGGCATCGTTCGCCAGCTGTTGGCGCAGCTTATCGGTGGAAATGTGGGTCAGCAGCTTATCCAGCGGGATCGTCACCGTGCCGTCGGAGACGGCAGTGATGCGCAGCTTGCCCAGCATCATGCGGTAATAGCCCGGTGCTTGCGCATCCAGTGGGGTTAACGGTGCAGCAGCTGCCAGCGAGTTTGCGGAGATGGCCAGGGTGGTCAGCAGAGTTAACAAAAGTTTCATTAAATCCTCGATAAGTTCTGTTATTTCAGTGAAGGCAACAGTATCCTGCGGCTATAAACATCATTCAAATTGATTAAAATAATGAGCACTATCAGGGAAAATGATTTAAATCGGGTCGACCTGAACCTCTTGACCGTGCTGCTGGTACTGCATCGCGAGGGAAGTGTTTCACGCGCCGCCAGCAAGTTACACCTCGGCCAGCCCGCGGTCAGCGGAGCGCTGGCAAGGTTGCGCGAGATGTTTGACGACCCGCTGTTTGTGCGCACGGCAAGGGGAATGGCGCCGACGCCGCGCGCGCAAGCGCTGGTGACTGCGTTACTGCCGATGATGGAGCAGATGCAGCAGGTGATATTTCAGGTGCCGGGCTTTTCTCCCGCTGAAGATCGGCATACCTTTCGTCTGGGGATGAGTGACTGGGTAGAGCGTTGGTTGATGCCGGGGATGATGGCGGATATCGCCCAAACGGCACCCGGTATCCGCCTGCAGGTCACGGCAACCGATCCGTTCCAGGATGGCGAACAGGTGCAGCAGGATAAGGTCGATGTGGCGATCTCGGTCGCTGAACGGGCCCCCGCTGGCGTGGTACACGAAAGGGTGACGCAGATGGGATTTTGCACGCTGTGGAATCCGCTCCAGTTAGCACTCACTTCGCCGATAAGCCTTGATCAATATAGTGCTAATGACCATCTTCTCGTCTCCTATCGTGGCGCCAGCAGTAGCCCGGTAGACCAGCTTTTGGCGGACTGCGGGCGCAAAAGAAGAGTGCGCTACGTCACGCCGAACTTCTCGTCTTTACCGCTGTTGCTGAAGCAGATGCCGGCACTGGCTACGGTACCGCAGGGGCTGGCAGCCGGATGGGTAGCGGATTACGGGCTGCTATGTGCTGACGTCCCCCTCAAGGTTCCGGCCTTCACACTCTCTTTGCTGTGGAACAAACGGCGCGACAACGATGAGGCGCTGCGCTGGCTGCTGAAGAAACTGCGCGCTTGCATGCTGGGCTGAGGTTAGCCCCACTGCAGCATGCCCAGTTTGTCCTGCAGCTCCGTTAAGTCCTGGCAGCCGAGTTTGAGCATAATGCTGTCACTGCCCGGCACTACGGCGCGTTGGCTGTTCTTCTCACAAGCCAGGTTTTCCAGCAGCCGGAACTCTTCCGGCGTTAAGGTTCTGCCATCAGCGGAGAGATATTCCCAGATCATCGCCTGCGAAGAGCTGTTGAATTTATTACCGCTGTCGCTGGCGAAGATGCAGGATGCCAGCTGTGTGAAGCTGTCACTTTTCAGCACCAGATTGCAGTGGGGAACGTGACGTACCACAAAACGCATCAGTACCGGGTCGGTAAAATGGGTGAAGAGGATCAGGCGCACATCCGGCCAGCGGCAGGTCAGATGCGTCAGATAGTCAATGCAGCTGAAAAGCGTGTCATCCACGGTCGCCAGCTCGGCAATCACTACGTGGACAGGTTGACCTTGCAGCGTGCTTTCCAGTTCTGCCAAATTAGAACAGGAAAAGGTGCGGATATCCCGGGTACTAAAGTAATCCGTGACACCTTTGCAGCTGAAGGTATCGCTGTCGAGAATGGCAATATTAAACATGGCAATGGCTCCCTGACTGCTCTCTCCTTATTAAAGCCCGAAGCCATGCGGGGAAACATCATCCCTTACTGATATTGTTGTAAGAAGTCTCTTACGTTATCTCATGGCCTGCTGCAAAACGTGAAAAACACGCTCATCGCTGAGGTGTGCCACGTTAAAACGCAGAAAATCTCCAGCCGTTTGAGAAATGCTGAACACATTGCCGGGTGCCAGCACGACGCCCTGCAGGCGACAGCGCCGGGCGCGAAGCGGTGACAGAATGAAAAAACCAGGCCGAAGCCTGGTTTTGATGGGTGCCTGAGGGAGTTATGCCTCCGGGAACGGCATGGTGTTGCCCGGCGCTTCACGGTGAATGTGCAGGAAGGTCATATGACGCTCGTACTGGTCGAGAATGTCATTGATGATCTGCTCACGGGTGTAGTCCATCAGGTCATTGCCCTGGGTGCCCTCCAGCAGGAAGGTTTCGAGGCGGAAGTAATCGGACTTGCCGCTGCGGGCGCGATAAGTAAACGCCGGAACCGAGTAACGCTGCGGCCAGATCTGATACAGGAAGCTCTGCTCCTCACCCAGATTCACCAGCAGCTCCAGGTGATTCAGGCGTTCATCTTCCAGCGGCGGCATCTCGGTGACCTGCACTTTCGCGCCCCGGCGTTCCAGCTCGCGCCCCACTTCTTCCATCGCCGGGCGACAGACTTCGTCCAGCATCTTGCGGGTATGCGTGGTGCCCGGATAGTTCATCACGCGTGAAATACGCTGCTTCCAGTTCAGACGATCATCGCGCGAGACCGGCACCGGCGGCGTATTTACCGTGGCGCTGGCGCGGCGGTGATCCTCCACGCGCAGGGATTTATATAGCCCGGCCATCACAAAGAAGATCACAAAGCTGAACGGCAGGCCCATGATAACCGTGGTTTTTTGCAGCGCGGTCACGCCATTAACCATCAGCATACCCAGCGTAAGTACCCCGATCGCCAGCGACCAGAAGATGCGCAGCCAGTTTGGCGCATCATTATTGATGTCTGCCAGGCGAGAGGTGAAGTTACCCAGCACCAGCGAGCCGGAGTCCGCTGAGGTGACGTAGAACAGCAGGCCGGTGATGGTGGCGACAGAGGCGCTGAAGGTAAAGGCCGGGTACTGCGCCAGCAGGCTGTAGAAGCCGCGCTCCGGGTGCGCCATCGTTTCCTGGGCGAACGCCAGATTGCCGTGAATGATCTCATACAGTGCGCTGTTGCCAAAAATTGACAGCCACAGCAGGGTGAAGATAAACGGAATGGTCAGCGTCCCCAGCACGAACTGGCGAATGGTACGGCCGCGGGAAATACGCGCAAGGAACAGGCCGACGAACGGTGACCAGGCAACCCACCACGCCCAGAAGAACAGCGTCCAGTTATTCATCCACTCGGTCGGGCGATCGAAGGCAAAGCTGTTCAGCGTCATGCCCATAAAACGGTTGATGTAGTCACCAACGTTCAGCACCAGCGCATTCAGCAGGAAGCTGGTATCGCCAACAAACAGCACAAACAGGATCAGGCCAAAGGCCAGCAGTACGTTCAGCTCAGAAAGGAAACGGATCCCTTTGTTGACGCCGGAGGTAACGGAAATGGTCGCCATAATCACCGACAGTACAATCAGCCCGGCCTGCGCCGTCAGTCCTTCTGGCACGTCGAACAGCACCTTGAGGCCATAATTGAGCTGCACAACGCCAATGCCAAGTGTGGTGGCGATACCGAAAATGGTCCCCAGCACGGCGGCAATATCCACCGTATGACCAATCGGACCGTTAATGCGCTTGCCAAAAATGGGGTAGAGCGCAGAGCGGATGGTCAGCGGCAGGCCATAGCGATAGCTGAAGTAACCCAGCGCGATCCCCATCAGGGCATACATCGACCAGCCAGTCAGACCGTAGTGGAACAGCGTCCAGACCATCGCCTGACGCGCCGCTTCCATCGTCTGGCCCTGACCTTCCGGAGGCATCATATATTGCGTGACGGGTTCCGCGACCGAGAAGAACATCAGGTCAATGCCTATCCCGGCGGCAAACAGCATTGCCGCCCAGCTCATCAGGCTGAACTCGGGCTTCGACTGCTCCGGCCCGAGCTTGATCGAGCCAAAGCGTGAACAGGCCATAAACAGCACGAAGACGATGTAAACCGTGGCTGCCAGCAGGTAATACCAGCCAAAGGTATTCGATACCCAGTCAAGGGTGAGATTGATCCAGCGATCGGATAAATCGGTGAAGAAAATAGTGGTCAGGGAAAATAGCAGGATGAGGACGGCTGAGGTGTAAAACACCACCGGATTAATACGATCTTTTTGAGGTTTTGCAGGTATTTCGATTGACGGCATAATGTCTCCGCAAACAGTGACCAGAAAAATAACCTGAAGTCCGCTCTGCGAAGCGCGCATTAGCGCATACTGGGTAAAATCCGCCGTATATCCGCTAATTACACTGGGAGAACTCTCAGGTGATGAGTGGTGTAACTTTCTGATTTTATTGTTTTAGTTTTTCTGCAATTGGCCCCCTGACGGTAAGTTTTGGGTAAATTTGAGCACCGATGATAAGTTTTATTGATTGAGCATTCAATTAAAAAAAACTTTAGCGTCTCATTTTTGGCTATTTTTCGGCAGAAAATCGGCAAGTCTGGGCGATATTTTTCCGTTCAGTCTGGTGATTTATCGTCGTCAATTTCCTGCCTTCACTCCGTTTATTCTTTATGAGAATTAACTTATAACCACGTTAATATTGCGGTTATATCCTCGTGTCTATTTTTAATGAATTTTATCATCAAGCTTCAATCCGGTCCCACAAGCAATAAAGCCGAAGAGGATAATGACAAAACATATTGTTATGTTATAACATATCAAAAATAAATGGTGTGCCGTCAGTTTTCACACTGTCTTTATCGCGGTTTTATCAGTCTGTAAGGATGTTCCAATGTCAAATATCAATCTTGCGGCGGACAGCCGTTTGCCGGTCACCGTTCTCTCCGGCTTCCTGGGTGCGGGTAAAACCACGCTGTTAAATCACATCCTTAATAATCGTGAAGGGCGCCGCGTAGCCGTGATCGTCAACGATATGTCGGAAGTGAACATTGACGCTGCGCTGGTGCGTGATGGCGGCGCTGAACTGTCGCGCACCGATGAAAAGCTGGTTGAAATGAGTAACGGCTGTATCTGCTGCACGCTGCGCGAAGACCTGCTGCTGGAAATTAACCGCCTGGCGCGGGAAGGGCGTTTTGACCAACTGGTGATTGAGTCCACTGGGATCTCCGAACCGCTGCCGGTGGCGGAAACCTTCACTTTCGAGGATGAGAGTGGGGAAAGCCTTTCCGCCGTAGCGCGGCTCGATACCATGGTCACGGTGGTCGATTGCTATAACTTCCTGCACGACTACGAGTCATGTGACAGCATTCAATCGCGCGGAGAATCGCTGGGCGAGGGCGATGAGCGCACGGTTGTCGATCTGCTGATTGAACAGATCGAGTTCTGCGACGTGCTGGTGCTGAATAAAACCGACCTGATTGATGCCGAACAGTGTGAACGGCTGTTTGCCATTCTGCGCAGCCTGAACCCCCGGGCGCTGATAGAAACGGCGAGTTTTGGTGCTGTCCCGTTGGAGCGCGTGCTGAACACCGGTCTGTTTAACTTCGCCGATGCCGCGCAGGCGCCGGGATGGATGCAGGAGTTGCGCGGCAGCCACGTACCGGAAACCGAAGAGTATGGCATCAGCCATTTTGTCTGGCGAGCGCGCCGTCCGTTCCATCCTCAGCGCTTCTGGGCATTATTCAGCAATACGCTGCCGGGCGTGGTGCGTTCGAAAGGCTATTTCTGGCTGGCTTCTCGTCCGGCTTTTGCCGGTAACTGGTCACAGGCCGGAGGCGTTTCGCGTCAGGGACTGGCAGGAAGTTGGTGGGTCAGCGTGCCGCGCGAACGCTGGCCACAGGATGAGGAGTCGCTGTTGGAAATAATGCGTAACTGGCAGGACGGCATCGGCGATGCGCGCCAGGAGCTGGTGTTTATTGGTATGGAAATGGATGAAGAGTGGCTTCGACAGCAGCTGGACAGCGCATTATTGAGCCATGCTGAGATGGCTGCCGGTCCGCAGGCGTGGGTCGGAATGGCCGACCCGGTTCCGGAGTGGTTTAACTGACTTGCTGCCAGGGATGGCATCAACGCCCGGCAAAACCATCAAGGTAAGCGCCAGAGGCTTCAGTAATGAAAATGTGAACTCTTCTTTTACCTGCCGGAGAGGTGATGGTCTGGTTCACGAACGTCTCCTGTTTTTGCAGCCTGTTCAGTGCTTCATCGTGATACATCGCCGCCGCTTTTTTCTCGGCCTCGCTGCGGCTCACTCCTGCCTGACGATCTTTCGCCCCCATGTCGTAGAACTGAGCAAATACCGGTGTCATGGCTTTGATGGTATCGGACGTTTTGGTGTAGAAGTTCGGATCGAAATCCTTCTTCGTTTTGAACACATAACTTTTGGCATGAGCTTGCGGACTGGGAAGGTGATTGTTGCAGCCGGATAAGAACGGGAACAATGAAGCGACAATCATGGCGATGAGTGTACGAGGCATAACATTTCCTTTTGAGGGTGTAACATCCTGTTTATAAAACTGTTGCACTGCTGATTCTGACGCAAAATTTCCTCCAGATACAGTTATTTTCACCTGCTGCTATGATGGCGGAGATTGCATAACGCCTTTACGCTCAGTATGGTGTGCGCAATTTTCTGACAGAACCGGAATGACCATGACCACTCACTCTTCAAAAGATCCTCTGCACGGCGTCACGCTGGAAGCGCTGGTCACCGCGCTGGTTGAGCGATATGGCTGGGAAGAACTGGCGCAGCGCATCAGGATCAACTGCTTCAAAAGCGACCCGAGCATCAAATCCAGCCTGAAATTTTTACGCCGCACGCCTTGGGCGCGCCAGGAAGTGGAAGCGCTCTACATCGCCACGATAAGTGAGCCTGAAGCCAGTGAGGAATCTCAGGATAACGATCCCTGGGCCAACGCGAAAAATCGCCCCCGTTCGTAATCAAGCCTCGTAAATACATGAAAGGGCTCTCCTGTCTCCTATTTTGTGACATCCGCACTGTAGGAAGACCACCTCAGCATGGGCACCAGCGCTGCTGCGTGAGCAGGTTGCGACCTGGACTGACGATCGCTGGCTTGCACCTGAGATTGCCAAAGCAGCCCTGCTGATGAAAACGCAGTCGCTAGCGGCCTAACCGTTTAATGTTGTCATCCATCCGCGCCTGCAGGGTACGCAACGTTTCCCCGGTGATTTGGCCGGGGAACATATCGCCAGCCTTCAGCGCAAAGCCCGCTGCCACATCACAGCACTTCGCAATAATATTACCCGCCTGCTGCGAACTCAGCTCGGCTTCCTGCTCAGCAAGCGCCAGGAGATGTTCACGGCCAATCTGTAACGCTTCGCCCATTACGTCCATTTGATGATAACCACCCGGTCCCTCGCACCAGGTGACATCGTAGGCCGGTGCCAGCTGCCACTGGCCGTTGTGCGTCATGGTGTAAGCAAAATTTTTCGGATGATCGTCGCGGTTATTGAACACGATATTGAACACGACGCGCTCAAAAGCCAGGGCTTTCTGGCGTACGTCATTGGTACACAGCTGTGTTGCACGCAGGAAGCTGGTGTAATCCAGCGCGCCGGGTACTTGATAATTGGCCCCGGTGTAGGCCGCAAGGCTCTGCATCGGCACCCGCAATCCGTTTTGGCGGTCAAACCGTTTTGAGGCAAACGCCGCCTGACCATTGGGCAAAGAGAAATAAGCGGTGTCAGGCGTATCGATCTGACACTCGCGCAGGCACTGTGCATACACCGCCTCGATCGCGCACACTTCAGGATGTTCCTGGCGGGCGGGAAATTTAATCAGCCAGGCCTCCAGTTGTGCAGAGGCGGCAGTGGTGAAATGGCCGCTGGCCGGATCGCGGTACAGTAGCGCTTTCGGCCTCGCACCCTGAGGCGACCCGCCCATCTGGAGTAGCCGCTGCAGAAATGCGCCACCTTCGCCGTCCAGAACTTCCTGAACCTCCGTCGCCAGCTTCGACAGCGTAATATCCTGCGCCAGGGCAGCAGCTTCCGATTGTGAAGGTTCAAACGACATTGCCCCCATCGCATTGCTACCGATGTAAGTCAGCCGTTCAAGCGGGCCAATGCGCGCTGCATTCAGCCCGCGCTGGCGAAACAGGCGATCCATTAGCAGCATGCCCCAACCATCGGGCAGCGCATCGTAAACCGGGCCGGGTAAGCCAAGCTGATGCGCGGGGAAATCTCTGCGCAGCCGCGGCCCTTTTAGCGCCAGGCGGAGCGACGAAAGCTCCAGTCCGCGCCGCGCCGCCTCTTCGCTGTATTCAAACATGATCAGCGGGCGACCGGTTAACGCGATCGATGACACCAGCGTTCCCCACTGCCATCGTTCATCCCAGCCCTCGTAGTAAACATCGACTTTACTGACCATGGGTTGAACTCCTTTTTACGCGCTGGCGTGCAGTACTCTTCTCGTAACGCAGAAGATCGTCGATGCTGTCGATCTGAGGCATAAACAGCGCCTCCAGCTCTTTCCCGCGCCCAAGCACCATCGCCACCCGTACCAGATTTTCAAACCCCACGTTGCGCCCGGCTTCGAGGTTTGACACCGTATTGACGCCAATCCCCGCCCGCGACGCGACGTCGGCCTGCGTCATCTGCTGCGTCAGGCGCTCTTTGCGTAGCCGCTCGCAGAGCAGCTTAACAACTTCGCCGGGTTTACTAAGGGTTAAATCCATCATAATAATGCTTATCTTTAAAATATGAGGTTAATACACGTTATTATAGAGTTAAGTAGTAATTGTGGCAAAGCGATTAAATCCATAATCATGGGGTTAAACAGCTTAATATCGATACAAACTATGAAATTATGGAGTTAGTCGGTTGGCGAAAGCTGTTTTACAGGGAATGGTGCAGTTTATCAGGTGCGCGGTAAAAGCCCGTTCTTCAAGGAGGGGATGATGTCAATTCGCTGGTTGATTAAGCGCATTGGCGGCGGGTGAGCAGAAATAGTAGCCTGCCCATTTCCATGACCGAACTCGCGTTATTAACAATATCTTGTTTATCATGGACCGTTTTTTTGTTAGTTATCTGCGCCTCAGCGATCGGTGGAGAGTGCGCATGGAACGAAGCAAGATGCTGTCGCTGCTGACAGTCTGTTCACTGTTGATCGCCGCCTGTGCGCCGCTGCCGCTTTCTCAGTCTGCCGACCAGTTTTTCTCCGCGCTCGAACAGGCTCCGGCTAGCATAGCGATCCCGCTCAGCACGCTGCAGCAGCTGGACCCGTTGCTATTACGCCCTTCTTCACTTTATCCCGACTTTGACGACTTGCCATTACCGGTATTGTCGGCGTTGTACCATTATCAGCAGCGCTGTACCGGGTCACTTCGTGAGGTACCCAGGGCGAGCCGTCAGCTGGCGCTGGCATTGTGTCATGACACGCTGCTTACGGCTGACTGGTTTGCCGCACATCCCGTCTCTCCGCTCGGAGGAAGCAACGCCTGGTACTACTTGCAGCGCCACCCTGAGCAGCGTGCGGCGCTGGAAAAGGTGCTACACGTGCGGGAAAGACCGCAGGCGCTGGGAGGCATTGGCCTGCTATCTGATGAGAACCTTGATGCGCTGGCAAGTGGGCAGGGCTGGCTGATGCAGAACGGCACGCTGTGGCGATTACATCATCAACAGTGGCTTCTATACGCGCCCCAGGTCTGGCAGCCGCTAGCCAGACGCGCAGGAATAATATTACTTGCTGCTGGCGGACGTTGTGATATTGCCCTGAGCACGCTTTGCATCATACCAGGCGTTGAGAGCAGCGCAGCCTGGCGATCGTTACTGACCGGTGCGGCAATCATGGCGTCTGTATCCCTGATCTGGTTTGCCTGGCAGCGGCGACGTTTGCAGCAGCGGCATCGCTTTATCCTGCAGATGCTGACGCATGAACTGCGCACGCCCATCGCCCGCCTGGGCAACGTGGTGGAAGATTTTCGTCGTGATTTCGACACTCTGCCGCTGCCTGCACAGTCCGGTTTTGCCGCGCTGGCGGATTGCGTGCAGCGCATGCGGCAGATGGCTGAAGCCAGCGAGCACTATCTGACTGGTGACAGTCGGCGGAAGGTGCTGGAGGCCCCCACCGCGCTGTTACTGAGCGAATGGCTTAGCCATATAACGGGATGCTGGCCCGGGCTGACGTTTTGCCTCGCCAGCGATCGCCGGGTCGCACTGCCAATATATTGGGTCACCCTGTGTCTGAATAACCTGTTGGATAATGCTTTTTGCCACGGACGCGCCCCGGTTCGTCTGAGCGCAGAGTGGGATAAAGGGCGGCTCACTCTGCGGGTGACGGATTCAGGTTCACTGCAGTCACCGCGTTTACCCCACCTGGGGCGGTCTCTTTCAGCGCAGTCCGGGATGGGCCTCGGACTGGCGATTGTCAGACGCATTATCTGGCGACTTAAGGGGCGCCTGACGCTCAGCGGGCCACCTACCACCTTCACTCTGGAGCTGCCTTGTGACAAGCAATAATACGCTGTTGCTGATAGAGGACGATCTTGCACTGGGTGAGGGGTTGACCTCCTTCCTGCGGCAGGAAGGGTTTATCTGCCACTGGACGCGCGAAACAGCAGCGGTATCGCACCTGTGGAATCTGGCCGGGCTGGTTATCCTCGACCGGCAGTTATCCGACGGTGACAGCCTGCGTTTTCTCCCGCGATGGCTGGCAAAAAAAGCGCTGCCGGTGATTGTGCTGACCGCTCGCGCCAGTATTGATGACCGGGTTGATGGCCTAGAAGCCGGGGCCCGTGACTATCTGACTAAACCTTTTGCGCATGTCGAACTGCTGGCGCGCATTCGTGCCCAGCTGCGTACATTGGGCGAGGGGCAGCTGACGGTCGGGGAACTTCAGCTTTTCCCATCAAGGCAGGCCGTGATTTGGCGAAAAAGAGAGGTCACCCTGACGGCAACGGAATTTTCACTCCTGTCAACGCTGGTGCATATGACCGGACGGGTGTTTACCCGTGACGAACTGCTGAATCAGGTCTGGGGCTACCAAAGTTTTCCCTCGACCCGCACCGTGGATACCCATATTTTACAGCTGCGGCAGAAGCTGCCGGATATCGCTATCAGCAGCGTGCGTGGCGTCGGTTATCGTCTGGAAAAACTGCCTTGATGCGTCCGTTTCTAACGTTTATCGCCGGGCTGCTTCTCCCCACTGGAATCGCAGCCGTCACGCTGCCCGCCACGCCGCTGACACCGCTCTATCACGCGCTTCTCACTAAGCGCAGCGATCTGGCCTGGCAACAGCTGCTTATCAGCTGGCCTCAGATGAGTAGTGCGGCGCAGCGTGATGCATGGCTACAGGCGCTGGATGCATTGATCACAGTTCAGTGTGGCAATGACCTGCCGGTAGCAATCCCGGACTGGCTGGATCACCCTTCGTTGTCGCTGATCCAGCGCGATATGCCCCTCAACCGTATTTACCGGGTGCAGCTGAGTGGGAACAGCCCGTCTCGTCAGTTACGTGTCGTGCTCTCTTCCCCGGACGGCAGGGATTTAATGGCGGGAGCTGAGCAAGAATATCACGGCAGTGATGGGTTCAGCATTCAAAGCCAGGACCTGAATAAACCGTTAGCCGCCGGTATCTATCTGCTGACGGTGCGTTCCGGCAGTGAAATGTGGCAGCAGCCGCTGGCTTTACAGGGCAGCAACCGTCTTAACTGGATACAGCTTCAGCAGGGAAAGATTAAGCTGCATCCCCCGACAGTAGCGGCTGCCTGCCCTGCTCCCTGGCTGGAGCAGGCACTGTTAAGGCGCGATAGCTTTGCGCAGGTAGCGTGGCATCGCAGCGATGACCTCCAGCTACATAACTGGCCGCCGCGTGATGATGCAGAAAATTTATGGGGCACTGCTTCCGTGATCCGCGTGGAAGCGCGGGGCGGGCTCACGCTGCGTTTTGAACACCGCATGGCCGGACCGCTACTCACGCTGAAAAACTGAGGGCGCGGGCATATTCTGACATTGCTCTGACAATTCGGCTTCCGGCGCAGGGGATACTGCCTCTCATCATTTCAAGATAAGAGAGATAACGATGATGAAAAATCTGCGCGTATCGCTGTGCCTGGCCCTGTTGCTCTGGGGAATACTGTCTGGTTTCTCGCGTGCCGCCGATGAGATTACCTTCTGGGACAGCCCGCGTTATGGAGGCAACAGCTTTAACCGCCTGCCGCCGGACAAGGCCTATTTTGCTGCATTACGTGGCTACGGTGCCAGCTGGGTACGTTTGTCCTATGACAAATGGCACCCCCAGCAGCGTGACTTTCTGATGGGCGATGCTGATCATTATCGGGGGCTACAGCCTGCGGATCTCAGCACGCTGAAGGCCACGCTAAAAAAAGCACATGATTCAGGCCTCAAAGTAGTCATCTCCCCGCTGAGCCTGCCCGGTATGCGCTGGTCGCAAAATAACGGGGGGAAATTTGATGACCGTCTGTGGCAGGACAAAAGCTACTGGAAGCAGAGTGCGGCTTTCTGGCGCGACCTGGCTGCGGCGCTGAAGGATATTCCCGGGGTGGCAGCCTACAACCTGATTAATGAGCCCGCACCAGAAAAGCGTGCCGGGCTTGCCGAACACGCCGGCATCGAAGAGATGCAGCGCTGGTACCAGCATCATCAGGGCAGCGCACGCGATCTGCCGGCATTTTATCAGATGCTGATTAGCGCTATTCGCGAAGTAGATCCGCTTACGCCTGTCATGGTAGACGGTGGTTGGTATGGTGCAGCTGATGGGTTTGGCTACTGGCCCGCGGCGTTGGACGACACGCGTGTGCTGTACAGTTTTCATATGTATGAACCCTACGCCGCCACCAGTGGGCCAAATCTTAAGCGCAAAAAACCGTACTCGTATCCCGGTGTGGTCCCCTTCGGTACGGGGAAAGAGATGTGGAACGCGCAGCGCATAGCACAGTATCTGCAACAACCTTTTATTTGGGCTGAACAACAGCATATACCGGCCAGCCGGATGGTAGCCGGAGAGTTCGGCTGTATCCGCATGCTGCCGGGATGCCAGAAGTACCTGGAGGATGTGTTGCAGGTACTGGATATAAAGCAGTCGCACTGGGCCTTTTACAGCTTCCGCGAAGACAGCTGGGATGCCATGGACTACGAACTCGGCAAACGTAAGGTGCCGTGGTCATACTGGCAGGCGATGGAGCAACATACTGCGGACACCTTAGCGCGTCATCCGGGGCCTGAGTTTGAACCCATTCGCCGGCGTCTGGAGCACGGCAGAGTAAAAGCTGGCCCGAAATGAATTCATAAGATGCCGGCAGATGAGCAGAGCTGGAAATAAGCACGACATCGTTGCTTTGGACTGACATACTGTTGAGGCTAGTTTTAAATGTCCGGGTTTTAGCTAAATTGAAATGTCCGTCAGGTCTTGCCGAATATATCCTGGCTGCGGGTCTATAAGTCAGCAAGTGCTTCAAGCAAATCAGTTTCATTCAGGAAGCGCTGTGACTTCTTCGCCGGATCTTTTTTCTGTCCTCTGCGACTGGGTCCACTGCCCGATGGTACCGAAAGTGAACGCGTGCTGTCGCGCTTTTCCTGAACCCGCTTAGCCACGGCCAGCGCGTGTCCCAGCCGCTTATTCTCAACGATGGCACCCTGATCGACTTCCGCCAGGCGGTCATAAGCAGAGCAGGGAAGTGCAATGCCATTTGACCGAAGCTCAATTAGCACAGATGCCGGTGATGTTCAGCTCGTTCATCGCGCGCCCGAACTGCGTCTGTCCGTCACCGCCAGCCGCATTTTTGTTGTTAATACGAAAAATGCTGGCTTTGTCGCTGTAGAATGCCAGCGGCTTACCGTGCTGCTCCAGATAGCCGCGCGTGGCGTCAAAATAGGTGAACGTGGACTCAGACTTTACGAAGTGGAGCTGCATCAGGCGACTGGTCGCGTCATCAACGTAGACCAGCAGCGTGCAGGCCGGTCCGCGTTCCTCAAACCAGCGGTGATCGCAGCCGTCGATCTGTATCAGCTCGCCAACGCAGGTGCGACGATACCGCGGCTGCTGGATCCTCGGCGCACGCATTTTCCGGGGGATCCAGAGTCCGGCTCGTACCATCAGCTGACGCACGGTCTCTTAAGCCAGCACAACGTCATGGAGTTCGGCCAGCTTCTCGCAGGCGAGCGTCGGACCAAAGTCGGCGTAGTTATCGCGGATGATGCCCAGAGCAAGTTCAGCAAGGCCAGGCAGAAGCTGGCGATTACTACGCAATCCACGGCGGCGGTTCACCAGTGCCAGTGGCCCGGACTCGCGATAACGCGCAAGCAGACGCCGGCAGTGACGATCCGTCAGGCCAAGTCGTTGTGATGCAAGCGAAGTAGTGAGCCTGCCATCAATGACATCCTGCAGGATCTTGAGGCGGTTAACTTCATTCATCGTAAAGCACTCCGAACCGTAAGCCGTCATTAGTTGCGTCCTCAGCGGGGTTCGGGGGCCGATGATGTAAAAAACCACTCTAACGAAGTAATTATATGAAATATGGGTATTTATTTGGCAATTCACTATTAATAGAATTCCTCCTCTCCGAATGGCTGAAAACCGGAGCTGTTTTAAGATCGGAGGCATTCCGGATACGTTCCAGCTTCTGGGAACTTAATCGACGTGATGCGTGGGATAATCTATATAACCTGCATCTCGCCCAGTATAGAACGTATCTTTATCAGGAATAGCTATCGGCCACCCATTTTTCATGCGTTTAACGAGATCTGGATTGGCTATGAAAGGACGCCCAAATGCAATTAAGTCGGCAAACCCCTCTCTGAGTGCCATTTCTGCACGCGCCTGTGTATAGCTGCCTGCGACGATAAGAGTTCCCTCGTAGGCCTCACGAAACTTTGTTAGAAAACCAGCAGGAATGGCCTGAGCTCCGAGAGATTCCTGATCGCTCAAATGCACATATGCGAGATGTCGACGACGCAGTTCGATACCTAAAGATAACCAGGTATCCTGCTCATCATCAAAGCTATGCATATCCTGCAGGCGGCCAAAGGGTGCAATACGGATACCTGTCAGATGACTCCCGATGGCTGCAGAGATAGCATCCACAGTTTCCAGCGTAAACCGCAGACGATTGGCAATATTACCGCCATAACGATCTGTTCTGTCGTTAAGTCCACCATTGATAAATTGCTCGAAGATGTAGCCGTTAGCTGCGTGGATCTCCACTCCGTCAAAACCCGCCTCGATGGCATTTTTAGCTGCCTGAACGAAATCCTGTGTCACCCGCGGGACTTCATCCGTTGCTAATGCGCGGGGCTGGCTGTGAAATACGCGTACAGACTGACAGTTATCACCAGGAATGTGAGTGGTGCAGCCTTCTGCAACGCGTGAGACGGAGCTGACCGGGGCCTGCCCATCAGGCTGGTGAGCAATGTGTGAGGAACGTCCTACGTGCCAAAGCTGGATGAATATTTTCCCACCCTGCGCATGTACTGCCTCTGTCACCTTTTTCCAGCCCTCTATCTGTTCGTCAGTGTAAATTCCCGGCGTGTAAGCCTGTCCACGGCCTTCCATTGAAACAGGTGAACCTTCGGAAACAATTAAACCTGCTGTTGCGCGCTGGCGATAGTAGGTGACCATACTGTCAGTGGGAACAAGGTCATAGGCCCGCGATCGGGTCATTGGTGCCATAACGACACGATTATTAAGCTTTATTCCATTCATTGTATAGATATTTAGCAACTCGCTCATTCTGTCTCCTGACGCCATTTCATGGTAAACATCTGTTAGCAACGATCTTAACCTTATTTGAAGGCCATGATTACCTGGGCAAAAAACCCCTCAGTGTTGAGATAAAGGAACCAATATTTGTGACGGCACAACTCAATGGCGTACAGGAATTTACTGAAGTCGTCAGAAAAGGCAGTTTCGTTGCTGCTGCTGAGGGTTTAGGCGTGACGCGCTCTGCACTCAGTAAAAGCATCAAGCGTCTGGAAATCCGCCTGGGGGTTCGCTTACTCAACCGCAGTACGCGAAGCCTGTCGCTGACGCCGGAAGGTGAGATCTATTTCAATCGCTGCACTGCTGCTCTGGATATGATTTCAGATGCTGAAAGCATCATAGAGGCGGGGATAGTGGAGCCGTCTGGACTGATGCGGCTGACGGTTCCCGTGGCCTTTGGGCATCTTTTCATTATGCCCTTACTCAATATCATGGCGTTAAAATACCGGACCCTGAACATCGAAGTTGATTTCAGCGATCGGGTTCGCGACCCGGCGACAGACGGCTTTGACCTCGCGCTGAGGCTTGGCCCCCTGCCTGACTCAGGTGATTTGGTTGCCACCCGCCTGGGCGAGCAAAGGCTTACCATTTGCGCCTCTGAGGGCTATCTTGAACGAGCAGGCACCCCCATTGATCTTCGTGAGCTTTCATCACACAGATGCATTTCAGGGTTACCGTCAGACGGGCAAACTTACTGGCTAATCCGGGGTAAAGAGGGACACGTTGTAAGGCATGTTGTTTCCTCAGCCTACCGTTTTAATAATGGTCAAGCCATGCTGGAAGCGGCTATTGCCGGATGTGGGGTGACGCAACTTCCGGACTGGTTATGCGGTGATGCCATCAAAAAGGGGCAGCTTCGTGCAATTCTACCCACATTTCAGGCACCGCCCACCCCCATTTCTGCAATTTGGCCCAGGACTCACACGGTCCTTCCTAAAGTGAGAGCCTTGATTGAAGAACTGAAAAAAGAGTTGCCGGCACGCTTGCCGAGCGCGCAGCGTTCATCTGTTGCGCGGTAATGCGGTATCAATACCGGATACATCGTCTGTTGAAAGCCAGCCTGGATTATATTCGCTCCAGCATATTGACCAACGATTGTGAGAATCCTTTTCCATTCCAACCCGGTAATGCGCGCCGTAGATTTCGCGCCCCCCTGAGTCGTGTGTTTTCTCCGCGATAATCCGGCCTATTATCAGGAAGGCCGACTGACGATCGGGCTGGATACATACTTTCAGCGGTTCACCATAATGCTGCATCCAGGGCCACGGAAGCCGGAAGGCTTTCATTGCGGCAATAATATTCCGCCTCCCTGATATGTAGCCCAGGGGGGTAAAATTACCCGCAGCATTTTCACTAAAGCATGTGCTGAAAAGTTTGAAATCTGCCTGGTCCAGCGCCCACGCATAGCGATACCAGGTATCGATGACCCCCTGTTCTTCACTCGTATCACGGTGGTTTTCTGGCACAATATTCCAGGGGGCGTCAAGTTCACTGATGATGGCGACTTGCGGAAATCCCTGATGCCAGCCGGATTCTTCAGCCGGTAGCAGCCATCCCGATAAAAACTGCCTTGCACCTGAAGTCCAGGTTATTTGCAGGTGAAGAGTATGGATAACAGGTTGGGACTCATCTGTGCCTGCCCTCATCACGACCGTCCCCCCAAACCGCACCTGGTTATGACGTCCGGAACCTTTGCGCGAAGCCTGCCCGTGCAGGTATGCACTGGCGACGTAATCTTTATCGTTCCGGCGCTCAACGGTGTTTGTCAGCGTAACGGATACGTTGTCCAGGTCAGCAAAGTCATTTTGCAAAAGGGCGGCGACATTTTCACGGCCGGAAACTGTTCCACGATGACTGCTGACTAATCTGACCGAGGGGTCCAGCCATTGGCTATTGTCTGAGCAAGCATTCCCTGACCAGGTTTCACAAAAACTAATCAGGCTCTGCACCGAAGAATGAAATGAACTGTTCATTTATTGTCCTGCGTTTATTCAGAAGGAAACTCGGGTAACACGAATTCTGCCATTTCAGCCATCACCTCGGCTGCGGGCCGTGTCAGCGGTTTCAGATTTAACGCAACGTGGTTTACCCCCTGGCATTCCTGCTCCTTCCATAGCTTTATCAGCGCATTGCGGCCGACAGTGATGCCATTCATCAATCTGCGAAGCGGGGCGTCAGGGTTAGCATCGAGGTCAAAAAAGGTGGCATAGCCATAAGGTCTGAAACGATTGTCGTCGTAACCGTCACGCCAGAATTCAAGTAGCTCCGGGAGCGTTGAGAAGTCACTCAGATGCCATATCCATCCGTCGCTTTCCTCCGCTATCCAGCTCAGGTCCTGCCGTGCCCGCCCTACCACAATCATCGGAATGCGGAATTTAAACGGTTTAGGAACAAGATCAAGATTGCCTGAAAGCTTGCCGTAAAACGCCGTTTCAGCCACTGGGAAGGACCTCTCACTGACGGTTTTTATCAGACTAAACGCTTCCCGATAGCGTTCGGCACGGTTATCGTAATCGGCTCCAAACGCAGGGTATTCAACAGCACGATCGCCGCTGGACAATCCCAGCAGAAGCCGCCCACCACTTAGCTGGTCCACCGAGGCTGCCTGCTTCGCCAATATAATCGGGTCCCGCAGGGGTAACACCATACCGGTAGTACCCAGCGTTATGCGTGTAGTTTGAGAGGCAAGAAATCCGAGGTAGACCATAGGATCCAGCATCTGTCCGGTGTCACCAAACCGCGGGTCATAAAAGGGAACATCTCTCATCCAAAGAGCGGAAAAACCAGCGTCATCAGCATATTTTGCCAGCGCCTGATGATCCTGCAGAGTCGGGAAAGGCGAATCCGGATAACCTTCAAGTGGCATAATAAAGCCAAAGGTCAGGCGGCCCGGGCGGAATACGCGCTTATAGGCGCTGTGTGAGTCAAGATCCGGCGGATAAGTAAGTTCTGTATGTAAATGGGGCATTTTCACTCCTGATGGGCGCGGTCAGCCGCGCCCGTTATTCAATTCATCATTGATAATTACTTCGCGGCATCCCGTAGAGCCTGCTTAATAAAGACGACTGAGCTCTCCAGGGCCTGTACCGCTTCTGGCTGCAGTGTGGAGAAGAAATGCCATGCGTGAAACATACCTGGCCAGACTTCCAGATTTACGCGAACGCGGTGATCACCCAGGTGAGTGGCCAGACGCATCGCATCGCTTAGCATCAGTTCGTTTTCACCAATCTGAACCAGCACCGGCGGCAGACCCGTTACGTCGGCAAACACGGGAGATGCCATTGGGTGATTAGGTAACGCACCGCCCAGGAAGGTGCGTGCCAGGAAATCCAGACCGGCCTTGGTGTTTAGCGGATCGAGGCTTTCCCGGTTGGTCATGGATACGCCCGTGTGCTCAAGGTTGGCCCATGGGGAAATAGAAACACCGCCAGCCGGAAGCGGCAGGCCTTTGTTGCGTGCAGCAACCATAACGGTAACCACCATCGCTCCGCCCGCAGACTCACCCGCCAGTATGATTTTGCTGGCGTCAAATCCCTGTTCAATTAACCACTCATACGCACGAACGGTATCGGTAACGGGCGTAGGGAAAGGATACTCCGGCGCCAGACGGTAATCCGGCATGTAAACCCGTGCGCCCAGCATGCTGGCGTAGTTACCACCAATGCCGTGATAGCCAGCAGGTTCACCGACAATGTAAGCCCCGCCGTGGATGTACATAACGATGGCATCAGTTTCAAGGTTGTCGGGGGTTACCAGCGTTCCCGGCACGCCCCCCATGTCGACTTCAGAAAAAATCACACCGGCAGGTGCAGGATTTTTAGCCAGCATACGTGTATAGGCGTCACGCACCTCGCTCATAGGCGTTACGGTATCCTCACCCGTAAGGATTGGGCCCAGGCCAGCCAGGCTTTCTGACCATTCTTTTACGGCTTGTTTGGTTTGTTGATTCAGCATTTTTATTCCTGTTTGTATTTGCACTAAAAAGTAACAGGTGACTATGATAGGTAAATATTTGGGGAATGTGCTTCCCTTATCAGGGTACATTAACGCCCGTATTGAATGAGATAAATAAATCATGGAAATCAACAGCATTGGTGATATCGCCGCGTTCGTTGCGGCTGTTAAAGCCGGGAGTTACACCCACGCTGCGGGTTCTCTCGGACTCACACGTTCAGCCATTGGCAAGAGTATTGTCAGACTCGAAACGCGTATGGGGGTACGCCTCCTTAACCGTACCACCCGGAGTCTGAGTCTGACCGATGAGGGGAGGATCATGTTCGAACGTTGCCGACAGATACTGGATGACCTGGAAGAGGTCGATGCTGCCATGGCCATGCGCAGAGGTAAGCCAACGGGGACTCTCCGACTGAGTGCGCCGCTTTCTTTTGGGCAGCACCATATCCTTCCCGTTCTGGATGTTTATCTCAAAAAGTGGCCGGAGCTTCGTGCGGAGGTATCCTTTAGCGACAGGTTTGTCGACCTCATTGAAGAAGGCTTTGATATTGCTATTCGCATCGGTGAACCTCGCGATGACTCCCGGATTCTTACCCGAACGATTGCTTCGCAGCACATTGTCACTTGTGCATCTCCCGAATATCTGTCCTCACGGGGCGTGCCAAAAACGCCCGCAGACTTAACCAGGCATGACACCATTTTTCTTCTGAGTGCAGAAAAGAGACGAAGCTGGCGGTTTGCGACTACGGAAGGCACTTTTGTGTATGAAGGACCCGGGCGGTTAAACCTCGACAGTTCGGAAGCCATGCGGGCATCGGCAATTTCCGGATTTGGTATCGTTCACTTACCGACCTATTTGCTAGGGGAGGATTTGCGTAGCGGTAAATTAATACCCGTGCTTGAGGCGTTTCCTTTCCCTCCGGAACCTATTCGGCTCATTTATCCCAGTAAACGACATTTATCACCGCGAATTCGTGCCTTTATCGATCTGCTGGTTGAAAGCTGGGAGCAAGGCGTGCCCTGGGAATAAGGGAAATGTCCGTACAGGACTTCCAAACGCAGTTATGTGGCATTCATTTACAGGTTCCACGTCCGCTGTTCGCTCATAGAGGACCTTTACCTCGCCCGCTTCGTGCCAGTAGCTGATCAGTTGAACATCCTGAAGTCATTTGTTGTGCCGTTTTTTTGCCAATAAACTTATATCAGCCATTTCTAGAATATTTTTGCTGGAACCGTACCGGACGGCGTTAAGCATAGCGTTGCCCATTTCAACGGTAGTTAAAATTGACCGGGGAAATATAAGTCTGAGGACAGGAAAAAAGGGGGCTGCAAGCCGGTAAACAAGGCGGTAGCTGGATGTTTTAGATTCAATACCGTTGAGAGGCTGGATTACAGCAGGGCGGAACATTAAGGCCGAATCAAAACCCAGTGCCAGCAGAGCATTTTCCGTTTTTCCTTTTACCCTGGCCCACATCACCCTCCCTTTCTCGGTACTATCTGTGCCAGCTCCTGAGACATATATAAATGTCATTTTCCGGTTTGATTCAGCCAGTCTTCTGGCAATATTTAGTGTTAAATCATAGGTAATCTTACTGTACTGGCCCTCTGTCATACCTGATGCGCTCACGCCAAGGCAAAAAAAACAGGCATCATATTGTGATGAGTTATCGCCCAAGGCTTCGGCAATATCTGACGTAACAATCTGCCACAGCTTTGGGTGTTGAAGTGGTGATACTGAGCGTCCTGCAATGGTGACCGATTCAATATCCTCAGCCTGCAGACACTCACGTAATACACCCTGACCAACCATACCGGATGCGCCGTAAATCAAAATATTCACTTCCTGACTCCTGACTCCTGACTGGCCGGGGATCCCCGGCCCTCTATCGGAATTACTTCGCCTGAAAGCCACCGTCGATATTCAGAATATGGCCCGTAACAAAGCTTGCCTCGTCTGAAAGTAACCAGACAATCCCATTTGCGATCTCTTCTGGTTTACCGAGGCGATTCATCGGATGCATAGCGCTGATAACGTCTTCATTATAATTTTCATCATTGCCATCCAGCTGAGCGGCAATGATATCTGTTTTGGTGGCTCCCGGTGCCACACCGTTTATGCGGACACCCTGAGTGGCATGGTCAAGAGCAGCAGATTTAGTCAGTCCTGCAACGGCATGTTTGGTGGCAGCATAAGTCCCGGCCCACGGCATGCCATTCAGACCGGCGATGGAAGCAAGATTAACGATTGAGCCATGCCCCTGTTTTACCATCTGCTGAAGTTCGTACTTCATGCAGTAATAAAGTCCCAGAACGTTGGTATCAATCATTGCACTGAATTTTGTACTTTCAGATTGTGGAATAGTCGTCGTCTCGACAGATATCCCTGCATTGTTAACGGCCATATCCAGGTGTCCAAATTCCTGAACGACATGCTCAATTAAGGACTTAACATCGTTCTCACTGGTCACATCGGTCTGGATAAATCTCACTACAGCCTCGTTTGCTGCAACAGCCTGAATCGCCGCAACAGCCTCGCGGCCTCGTTCAGCATTCCGACCACTTATAACGACAGTAATCCCCTTAGCTGCGAGTTTAAGAGCCGTTGCTTTACCAATGCCGCTAGCGCCACCGGTGATTAGAGCTACCTGATTAGTCATTACATTTCTCCAGATAATGGCAGTTTAATGAGCGAAGCGCTCAGTTGTTGTTAATACTCAGGGCCGACAAAGGTATTTTTAAGTGATTAACTGGTCAGTCATTTAAATTTCAAAAATGCAGACTAAATGCCTGTTGCCCTGTAAAACATCTCGAAACCTTTTTCTATAAACTCATTCGATTGGTCAGGGTAACGCATAGCAAAGTCAGCCGTTGCCTCTGCAAGAGACGCAAGGACTGTTGTGACAAAATCAACATCATCACAAATACCCGCTGAACTCAGTTCTCTGAGCATGACATTGGTTGCTTCAAAAAGCATAGCAGATTGCTCACGTACGTCCGCAGTAACTACACGTGAAACCGTCAGTTGCTGGAGTGTCGCCCGCTCCTGCGGACAACGACATGCCCAGCCAATATAGGCAGACCAGACATGGAAAGCCCTGTCCCTTATGTTTGCCTGAAGTGGAAAATCCTGCATCAGCGCAGCAGCCACTCCTGTTTTGATGGTCAGATAAAGCTGGTTTAACAGCGTGTTTTTATCGGGAAAATAAGTGAACAAAGACCCTGCTGAAACACCTGCTTCACGTGCTATCTGAGCCGTAGTTGCGCTAAGTCCTTCCCCGGAGATGATGCGTAATGCGGCGTCGAGGATTGCTCTGCGTTTTGTTTCGTCAAGGGGACGTGCCATAATGGAACCTTAGATGAGTGATTAGTCAATCATATATGGATGATTAAAAAAATCAACCAAGAAATTACGCCATTCTCCTTTAAAACAATGTCCGCTCCTCGCTCTTAGCTGCCCGTCAATTTGGGTTGCTCTGTCCCGGTTTTTTATTGGAAACGACCAAGTAATTTGCGAACAGGTAGTCAAGTAAAATGCGAATGGGTGATCAAGTGAATGCGAATACCCACCAGAAAATCACGATCCAGAAGCGCCGCTCGTTAAAGCTTAACAATTCAAGCATTATCGCAGGCGGGGGACAGGACAGACCGCCCTGGTACGATTAACGTCATTCTGATTTTTCTCGTTCGGAAGACGAAACAGGACTGCGTAATACGATGGGATATTATGAGAGTCTGATACACTGCGAAATTCGCGCGGTATGAAAGCGGATTGTCATTGGGGGATCCTCTCAGGGCAGCACGATCCCTGATTACAGGAATCCGTTTCGGGCATCGTCTGGCCGGAATTTTTGGTATGTCTGGCTATCTGCCTCTTGCCTCTGCTTCTTCAGCTGAGCAGCATGATACACATCGAACACCCCCTGTCTTTATCGCTCATGGAGAAAAAGACGACATCGTATTACCCGCGCTGGCAATGACAGCGCGGGATATCCTGCGAAATGCGGGGCATGATGTTACATGGAAGACCTATCCTGTTGGACGCACAGTAAGTGATGATGAACTCCATGATTTGAGCCTGTGGCTGAAGAAAGTTTTGGCTTAGTCAGATTGCACTTGTAGTGGTTTACTGAAACTGCCCACAATGGATGTTGACCAAATTCAGTAAACGACTACAAGTGCGTAGAAACCTGTCAGACGGTGTTAACTTTATGCTAACGCCGACATGACCGACGCGCTATCGACGTACTGCTCCATGGTCATAATTTTCCCATCCTCAAGGCGATAAAGGTGCGCAAATGATGCCGTCATCGCCTTGCCGGTTATTTTATAAACGCCGGAGTAAATCCCAAAAGCAGCAACATAGTTACCGTCAGCAAGAAACGTATGCGTCTTTGCCTGATAGTCTGTCCACTCAGTTGCCAGTCGCTGAAATACGTTAGCGATTATCTCTTCTGCACCGGTGTAAGTCCCTGCATAGGGGAACCCAGCCGCTTCAGTCCATGTCGCATTGGGGGACAGGACAGCAAGCAGGTTCTTTCCATTTTCTTCAGAGGTACCTTCATAAGTCGCGCGTATAATTTCCACATTACTCTTCATTATTCTATCCCCAACTCATTTCGCCCTTGGCGACTTTTGCACCAATTTGTAAAGCGACACTCATGCCAGCATCAGGATAACGTTTTGTCATGGCTGCAATCAGTTCGCTACTGTCGCTGGCCAGACTTAGCTCGTTCTCAAAAGCCAGAAGATAGTCGCGGGTATAGGTTATTGCTGAAATATCGGTAGCACCCTCAGGTAACATATGCCCTGCGATGACCGTAGTGGGATGTCTGGATGCCATGGTGTCCAGATTTTTTATCCAAAGTGCGCGACCCTCTGGACCTTGAGTGTCGGCGGTCCACACATGGGTACCAGAGAACACCAGTACACCGCCAAAAATGGCGTTAAGCGAAGGTACCCAGAGATAACGACGGTTAGCGAGGCCATCAGCATCAATAATTTCGAGGGCCTGGCCTTCGAGAGATAACGCATCCTCGTCAAATACCTCGGGCATAATGATGTCTGACAACGTTTGCGGGCCGTTGTCCTGGAGTTGTGGGCCCCACACTGCCAGTTTCTTATCAACACTTTTCTTAATGGCATCGATTGTCGACGATGCGGCAACGACACGAGCTTCCGGAAAGGCTGCTCTTACCGGACCGAGGCTAAAGTAGTAATCAGGGTCGCTTTGGCTAATATAGATTGTGGTCAGCTTTTTACCTGTTTTCTGGATAGCCTCTGCCAGCAGTCTGCCATCGGCGAGCGTAAAACCACCGTCAATAAGTACGGCTTCCTTATCGCCAGAGATCAGCACTGGCGAGCGATAAAAACCGTGCTCGCCGGCAGGAAAATGTGTCCAACTCAGGGGAATGTCCCTCCCTGCATCAGGGACGTTGGTTTGTAGTGTCATCGTATTTTTCGCCTTCTGTTAAAGTGGTAATTAGGTGAGCATTGCTTTCACCAGACGTTATGAATCCACTAACTGACGTACCCATTCATGAGGGTTTGAAAACAATATGCTTGAGTTTAGCATCCAGCGCTTTGAGCCGGATTCGGCAATAAAAGTGGGAACACCGCGTGCGCCAAATTCCCGCATTAATCGTTTCGCACGCTCAGTACGAGTATGGTTTGCTTCGAGCAAGTCTGCTGCAGGATCCAACACTTTCTTCGCCGCATTTTCCAGACCCTGAGAACTTAACACACCCGCAAGAACCGACAATGACGTGACGTCAAGCCCCTCAACATAACGAGCGTGTTGTATTGCTTTCAGCGCTTCAATTTCCCGCGAAGGGTTTGACAGTGATACTGCAGTAATCGCAAGCGTGGCTGAACCACTGTCAAATTTTTTCTGCTGGCCATGAAGCACTTTTTCGCGATAAATCTCGGAAAAAGGCTGCCCGGTGATATTAGAAATTCGCTGGTCGTTTTCCCACGCAAAAGCAGCAAATTCATTGTTCATGGGACGTGCGCCGGCATCTGAAAACAGGCCGGTTGGCATGAACTCAAGTTTAATGCCCGGAATGTCATTTAGTTCAGTAAGCACAGGTGACGCGCCGTAGCACCAACCGCAAAGCGGATCGAATAAGTAATTAAGAATCATGTTCACAGGTGCCCCCTATTTTTAAAAGTAACTCATCATAGAAAACTTTTATTGGATATTAAATACATCCATGGTAAACAGCTTGTCATCTAAAAACATACAATTGGAATGCGGTAGTGAGAAAACTGGGAAATATCAGACGCCTTGCCTACTTTGTCTCCGTGGTTGAGGCTGGCTCATTTACTGCAGCTGCCGAGCGTTTGGGTATAACTAAAGCGGTAGTCAGTCATCAGGTCGCGCGTCTTGAAGAGGAGTTGAACACCACTCTTCTTATCCGTACTACTCGTACCATTCGCTTAACGGATGCGGGAAAAGTCTTTTATGAGCACTGTGCGTCTATTCTACGTGAAACAGAGGAAGCCTTTGCAGAGTTAGACGCACTGGTGGCAGAGCCTTCTGGGACATTGAGGCTGACAGCGCCTTTTGACTATGGGATCAGCGTCGTCGTTCCAGCTATCACGGCATTCAGTCAGCGCTATCCAGACTGCAAAGTTGATGCCGTGATAAGTGATAACAAGTTTGATATCGTGGACAAAGATATAGAAATAGCCATCCGTGTGGGCTGGTTAGACGACTCACATTTGCAGGCAAGGAAAATCGGGCACTTCCGGCAGTTGCTGATAGCCCCGCGCAATATGCAGCCGCAGGTAGAAAAAATTAATAAACCACAAGATATCAAACCACTGCCTTTTATAGCCAATACAGCTCTGCGTGAACCTTCTCAGTGGCATTTCACGCTGAATGGATCTGATCAACAAAGTGTCAACGTTCAGCCCTCGATATTCATTAATAACACACTGGCGGTCCGTGAAGCGGTGAGAGAAGGTGCTGGCATCTCTGTGTTGCCGGATTACGTTGTCAGTGATGATCTTATTTCTGGCCGCTTAATTCAGGTGCTCCCAGAATGGGAACTACCTTCAGGTGAGATTCATGCAGTTTTTCCCGCATCTCGATTTCGCCCGACAAAGGTTCGCTCATTTTTAAATATATTGATGGAGAAAGATAAAGAGCGCTGATTGTGCTTATCTTTTGCATGCCAGCTTAGATTCAGGAATACGCAGCATACCGGTCATCGTGGAAATTTCAGCAAACGTAGACGTGTTTTCTTCCACGAAGATGGCAATACCAGGTCATCAAGGCTGAGCGCTCGTAAGGGAGGAGTCTTCCTCAGACGACGTGGTCGATTTCCGGGAAATTAGCATTCATAATAACATCTTTATTTTCCTTTAATATTGAGTTTACGTTTGAATTTTTCGCATTCAATTTCCGGCCATCATGCATAGATGGGCCCGGATGATAATTTTTTCCGTCTATATTATTTAGTATTTTATGCTCCGACCCATGATTTTGGCTGGCTCCTTCCCGCGAAATACGCCGATAAAGCAATACACGCACTTAAAACACTGCACAAACAAAGATAGGCATTCAGGGCTGTTTCCTGGGGGAAATGATCCATCATCACACTCAGCGAAAACGGCAGCCAGTTACCCACGTATCCCACAATGTAAAGAAGGTTTATCAGGTGGTGCCGCTGACTCTGTCTGGCGACCACATTAACGATAGTGGCGGCACCGACCAGTATTGCCCCATAGGCGAATCCTTCGAGCATCACGGCTACGAAAAGAAGGAAGGGATCCGTTGTGTATACACTGCAGAGGACGAGCAAAACCGCAGAAAGTTGGGTAACAATTCCGATTTTCAGCGACGAATAATGGTGTTTTTTTCTCATCACTATCTGGGTGATACCTGCAACCAGCAGGAATACCGACAGTGAATAGCTTACCAGCTGCACGCTGGTAACATTGAAGTAGGTGCGGGCGAGGGTGGGTCCCTGGGACATAAACGTGGACGCCATCGCCCATGAAAGAAATATGGCCATGCAGCAGACGATGACGTCCCGGAAAGAGAGTACCTTATGACCTTGAGCTTTGATATTTTTCCGTTCACCGGTTACGGGTGTACTGTGCCTGTTAATCATCAGACGACTGCCCCTGATCGCAAATACTGACGCTGTAACCAGAATAAAAAGAATTACGTAGGGAGCCTTAAGTACATAAAAACCGCGATGCACGATTTCCCCCGTAATTAATGGGCCAATAGCCTGTCCAAGGATCAACGAGGCAGAAGCCGTCAATGCCGCAGTATTACTTACTTCCGTATCAAATAATTTAATCAGCGAGCGGTTAATATAGGCCATTAAAATACCTGAACCCAGACCCGTAACAAAACGGCCTAGGATAAGTATCATAAAGTTATCTGCAAGCATCATCAGTAGTGATGACAGCAAAACGCAGGCCAGACCTGCATACAGGGGTTTTGTATACAGCTCAGGCCTGATGTTAACCCTGGCGGTAAATGCAAGCGCTAAAAGGACTCCAGCCGCGTAGACGCCAAAAACCGCCATTATTTGAGAAGCGCTGAAACCATATAAACTGATGTATACGGGATAGAGAGGAGTGGGAAGACTGCTGCTCAGCATGCCGGAAAAGAAAGCCATGGCCAGTGCCATCCCTGCATGCGATGTTTGTTTGTCTGACATAGTAATATCTTCTGTCCTGGGAAATGGATTCGTTCTGTAAAAATCCATAAAACAGTAACACGATCCCTTAGCGATGGGATTCGAGCAGCAGGAATACCCACTGTGACGTATTTTCACAGTGAGTATTTAAATATGACCTTGGGGACAAGTAGTAAGGGGCTGGCTGAAAATTCAAATGCTCCAGGGATGCAGGGCTATCTGTTTTTCCATGAATTCAATAAAACAGCGGATGCGCGGGCTGAGATGCTGCCTTTTCGCGTAAATTATATAGAGCGGCTCTCTGACAGGAGACTGGAATGCCTTCAAAAGCGGTATTAATCTTCCTTCTCTGATATCCCGGTGAACGTGAAAGTCAGCCAGGCGGACGATACCTTCTCCCTGAATAGCCAGATCTCGCAGCAAATCGCCCTGCGACAGTGAGGCAACCGGTTTAACTGGGAATATAATGCTCTGATTGTCTTCGGTGAATACCCACTGGTTCCAGTGGCTATCGAAATTAAAGTGGAAACAGCGATGCTCCATCAACTCACGGGGATGGGAGGGTATCCCGTACCTGGTGATGTAGGCCGGCGAAGCGCAGGTAATCCACTGACTCTCACCGATACGACGGGCGATACGGGAAGAACTCGCAAGTACACCACCATAAATGGCGAGATCCAGCCCTTTATCAAAGTCATCCCGGTAAACCGGCCCCGTTTCAATATCAACGTCGAGGTCGGGGTAGGCGTCAATAAACGCGGGCAACCATGGAAGGATATGATAACGGGCGAAGGTGGTCATGGTACGGATTTTCAGCTGCCCGCTGATGCGTGATGGCATATCTTCTGCCAGTGAATCAGCCTCAGACATTGCGTCAACGACTGCCCGGGCACTGTTAAGATAAACGTGCCCCTCTTCGGTCAGCGTTAACGTTCTCGTCCCGCGATGAAAGAGCCTTACCTGTAATCTCGCCTCCAGCCGGCTGATGAGTTTACTCATTGCTGAAGGCGTCAATCCGTTTGCCCGCGCGGCGGCAGAAAAATTGCCGTATTCATACGCCCATATAAATGCAAGCAACTGATTATAATTATCCATTATGTCCCGGGTTATTTATGTGAAGATGTTTAGAGCTTCCGAGGCAGGAACCTGAAAAATTTTCATTTGTAGCGTCTGACCATCAGGAACGGCGCTGATGACTTTTCAACCGAAAGTAAGTTGCCCGAGAAATGCCGGTTTTCTCCATCACCAGCTTAATGGGAGTATCAAGGTGAATAAGTTCCAGAGCCATTCCCGATCTTTGATGAGGTTTTCGCCCAAACTTAACTCCTGCCGCCATCGCGACCACTCTGCCCTCGTTGGTACGCTCTAATATTCGTTCGCGTTCCGCCTCTGCAACAGCGGCAAGGATCTGAATCACCATTTTCCCCATCGTGCCTTCAGTACTCAGTCCATTCTCCAAAAATCGAATGGCTATTCCCTTTTTATAGCAAGCATCAACAATGTGGATCATATCTGCGGTATTGCGGCCAAGCCGGTCCATTTTGGTACAAATGATGATGTCGTCTTTTTCCGCTCGGGCAAGTAGCCGTTGTAGTCCTTCGCGTTCGTCCGTGGCTCCCGACATCATATCAGTAAAAATTCGATCATCTCTGACACCTACAGATTTCAGCTCTGTGATCTGCGCCGTCAGTTTCTGATGGCTGGTTGATACTCTTGCATATCCCAGTAATGCCATATTGGTCTCACAAATCGATATTGATACTGCGTAGTATCATAAGGCATAAATCACGATTTTTGATACTCATGTTTGAAGTCGTTTTGAGAGGTATCAAAACTTATAATATTTGAGATGGTAAAAAAAAGAACAGAACTCCCGTTTACGAAAGGATGCGCAATGAGTGATGACTTTCTTACCAGCGAACAGACAGAAAACTACGGTCGCTATGTGGCAGACCCAAATGAGGTTCAGCTGGCTCGGTATTTTCATCTGGATGAGCGTGACCTTGCTTTTATTAATCAGCGACGGGGAAAACATAACCGGCTGGGGATTGCACTTCAGCTGACTACGGCGCGCTTTCTGGGAACGTTTCTTCCTGATCCCCTTCAAATTCCCTCATTCATCCGTTTTTACATTGCGGCACAGTTGAACATCAGCCGACCAGAGATCCTTTCCCGGTATGCAGAAAGAGAAAATACCCGCTGGGAGCATCAGGGGCTTATCAAGCTCTATTATGATTATCATGATTTTGGTGATTTCCCCTGGTCATTCAGACTGAAGCGTTTGCTCTATACTCGCGCCTGGCTCAGCAATGAGCGTCCAGGTCTGCTGTTTGATTTTGCTACCGCATGGTTGCTGCAAAATAAGATCCTGCTACCCGCAGCCTCGACTCTGACAAGGCTGATTGGCGAAGTACGCGAACGGGCAAGTCGACGATTATGGCGAAGGCTGGCTTTGTTGCCTG
>NZ_CP192608.1:0-5973 GCF_047300805.2 Erwinia sp. LJJL01
GACGTCATGGCGTGGGTGTAGTCCAGACGGGTTACAACGTCCTCAAGCTCTTCGATTAGTCCAAGTGTGATAGTCTTTGCGGCAGCCATAGCAGCCTCCGATACAGGTTGTTGTGGTCAGCGGTCTGTCGGAGGGTCCAAGCTCCGGCAGGCCGCGCTAATACTCAGGCGGCGCGGTGTGGCCGCTGAGTTACATCACCGCGACCGGCTATCAGGCCGTCCACGGAAATATCTTCGTCCAGCTCGTCCCAGTGAATCCCCCGGGCACTCAGTTCAAACAGATCGCGTTGCTCCGGGCTGGCGTGCATCAGTTTCGGGAACCATGCCAGCGGAACGCCCAGCGTACGGGCATCGCTCAGCGTCACCCACATGTTGTATTCGTCAAACCGTACTGCCTTAGCTGAAATACTCATTCCAGACCTCCACAAACATTGTGCTGTTCTGCTCTACCACGTCGACCAGCTCTTTCAGGTCACGGGCGTTAAATCCATCGTTACGGGCAAGGCTCACGTCAGGAACCAGCCAGAACTTAGCTTCACCGTCTGCACTTCGGACGTGAATGTGCGCCGGTTCCAGCGGGTTTCCCTCGTTCGAGTAGAAGAAAAACCGGTATCCCTTGAAGCGTAATATCACAGGCATTTCCGTATCCCTTACGTTATCCGGCCAGAGCCATTTTGATTTGTTTGTCTTCTTTGAATTGGAACCTCAAAGCGATCACCTTTCTGCCCTGCTTTATGGTTTCAACGGTAACAGCGAGATTGCTTTTCTCGTTCAGTTCGGCGATGGCTGGTTTTATTAGAGCCCGATTAAGTATCTTGAAATCTGAATATTTTTCGTCAAGTTCCAGCATGGAGCGGAAATCATCTAGCGCAATGGTTCTGTCGCCGGTGCTGCGAAATTGTTGGAGCATCTCGTAGATGCGAATGCTATAGGTGCTGGACAGGCTGGAAACGTTCTTAACCACAACACGTGTGAACTGCCCCTTGAGCTGTGTCAGGTACGGCATAATGGCGTCAGAGAACGTGATTTCGACTTTCGCTTCCCCTTTCAAATACTGCGCCCGGTACTGCACCCAGCGAAATTCCTCTCGCTTGCTTTCATCCCGGATGATAACTGACCTGTCCCAAAGGCGATCAATAGCTTCCTTGAGTTTTGCCTCTGCGTGTTGTCGCCCCATGTCCGGGAAAGCTTCGTAAAGCTCTGCCGCTGTGATCGTCATCGTCTTTTGCGCTTCAGGCGATGGAGCATCAATGCCTGATTTTAAACGACTGATACAGACCAACAGGAAGCGTTGCTCCTGCAAGGTAAGTCTATAACTCGCCTCAATAAGCGCGTTCGATTTGTAGGCTATCAGGTCAGACATTATGATTTTTTCGCTATGGTGAACTAGTTTGATACTATTTCACTTATTTTAAAGGTGCAATATTTTTTTTATCGTTACCCTAAATCTGTGGACAACACCCCCAAAAGCATCACCTTTAACCCCCGATTTGTTCACCTGTAACCCCCAAAAGTATCACCTTTAACCCCCGATTTGTTCACCTATGTGTCTATTTTTATTTTAAAATCATGTAGTTACGAGGTCGAAAAAGGTTTTAAAAAAGAAGATCTAAAAAAAGATCTTAAAAACTTAACGGCGCAGCTGTGGAAAACTCGGCTTTGGGATACAGATCTGATGTCGCCGCTTGGCGGCTCAACTTCAAAATCTTTATGGCGCTTTGCGCCTTCAATGGTAGCTCCTGCCTTACGGCAGGCGGGTTTCGCTATAACACCTGTGCGTCTCCGACCGTCAGAATCACCATCGCGGTAATTTCCGTGAAATCTAAAAACTGGCTTTGCAGGGCGAGGGGGCTGTGGATCCTTTTGGATCTGGCATTTAAAGGGTGAAGAAATTTAACAAACAGACTCCTGCAGGGGTCTGTATTTACCCTAGGAGGCATGAGAAGATCATGGTTCACACATTCCAATGGGGTAAGACCCCAAGGCTATAAAAAAAACAACTAGTTATCATCGATGTGATACCGGAAACGGATCATTTCTTGGAAGTGTGCCCGCTATTTTGATTCCCTCAGGGGGATCGATTCTGGCGGAGCATGTCTGATTCACACCTCCCTTCTAAATAACTCACTCACTTTCAACCACTTAAAAGACAAGCTTTCCTCTGATGCCATCGCCTCGGAAGGAAAAACCATGCCTG
Organism: Erwinia sp. LJJL01; assembly: GCF_047300805.2. NCBI lineage: Bacteria > Pseudomonadati > Pseudomonadota > Gammaproteobacteria > Enterobacterales > Erwiniaceae > Erwinia > Erwinia sp. LJJL01. Next base: position 2,197 of record NZ_CP192608.1, read on the forward strand.
TCTGATGGAAAAACCCCATGAAAAAATTCTCTAAAACGGCGTACTACACCGCCAATCTGTTTCTTCCTCTGTCTGATATTGCCCGTATCGCAAGAACGGCCCGCTATGCGCTTCTCCGAAGTGCCGAACGGCTCCGCCGGATTAAGCCGACCACCGCCTCGGATGACGAGAAGGTGTTGAGTTTCGGGGAGGCTGTCGCGGCCAGCGGCTGCTCCCGAGATGCGCTGATGCGGCGTTATCTGCTGATTAAGCGCGTCTGGCTCTCGACGTTTTCCGTGGTGTTTGCGGGCACTCTGTTGTTGCTGGCGGCCACGCTGCTTGCCGGTGTTCCCGTCACCGGGGTGTTCCTGATGCGGGTGCTGAGCCTGATGTTCATGCTCTCAGGCCTGTGCGGGCTGCTGTTCGCGCTGATGCTGAAAAATCAGTTTCGCCTCTGGCAGCTTGCCCGTCAGCGGCTGGGGACGTTCGCCGAGTGGCGTGCCACCGGCACATGGCTACAGGACGTTTTCTGCTGGCGTATGCCGCGCTAACACCCGTGCAACCTGCCCGCAATGGAAAAACCTATGAAAAAAATGCTTATTCTGCCGGTCAGCGTGATGCTGGCCGGACTGTCGTTCCCGGCGCTGGCCGACAACGTTGATTTTGGCTCTATCAGCGACGCCGCCGTGCGTTCCTCTGACCTTTCCCGCCAGCTGCTGATCATGATGTTCGGTGACGTGGTCAGTAACCCTCTCCAGCCCACTAATACCAGCTTCATCGGCGGCCTTTTCGGCGTGTTTAACGGCGTTATCGCCGGGCTGGCCCTTATCTGGTTTATGGCCGTCCTGCTGCGCACGCTGGTACTCACCGGCAACCGGGGCAAGGTCTTCAGCGGCGGTAATACGATGATGGCGCCGGTGGCCTCTCTGGCCGGATTTATGGCCCTCATTCCGACCCCGTCCGGCTGGTCTATCGCTAACCTGACGTTCCTGTGGATGACCTCGATTATGGGGGTTGGCGGGGCTAATCTGCTGGTTGATAAGGCCGCCGATTCCATCATGGAAGGGCAGTCGATGATTATGCAGCCGGTGTCCGGCAACACCATCACCGCCGCCCGGGGGATTTTTGACATGTATCTCTGTCAGTCCGCGCTGAACGCCGAACAGGCGGCCATGCATCAAGGGACAGACGGCAGCGGCACGCCGCCGATGCAGCTTCAGGAAGCCACGGACGGGCGCGGGTTCAGGGTGACGAACGGCAGCAAGCTGTGCGGCAGCGTGATGCTCCCGGACGCGGAGAGCGGCGATTCATCGTGGTATTCGTTCAGCCCGAAGGTTAACACCGCGCAGCTGGAGAGCGCCCAGAATGCCGCATTCAGCCAGATAAACACCACGCTGTCACAGGCGGCATCCGGGGTGGTCAGCGCATACCAGGCACGCCAGTACGACAGCAGCGCACAGCTCCCGAACGTGGAAGCGACCATTCAGCAGGCCGCCCGCAGCTATGAGGACACCATCAACCGCGCGGCCGCCGCCGTCGATGATGAAAATTCCATCCGGGGGGAACTCAGCAGCTACCTGAAGCAAAGCGGCTGGCTGTCCCTCGGCGCGTGGTACCGGTCATTCGCCACGGCCAACCAGAAAGCGAGCGACATTGCGCACCTGTCCCCGGAAATGACCGGGCCGTCCGTCGATGGAGAAGTGGGCGTTGGCAGCATGCTGGCTGACATTCAGACGGCGCTGAAGATGCAGCGAAAAAACGCGATGCACACGCCGCCGCTGGGGGCGAACGTCGAGGGCGGCGACAATCTCGATGACGTGAAATCACCCAATTCGGCCATCCTGAAGCTGCTGCCGGGCTGGGGTACGGAGTTTTCCAACTTCATCATCCAGAACGTGATGGGCAGCGGGAACACGGACGGCTCCGGGCAGGCCAATCCGCTGCTGAAAATGAAAGCTGTCGGGGACTACACGCTGACCGGCGCGGAAACCACCTTTGCCGCGTTCACTGTCGCCAAAGGGATTGTTGACGCGGCGAACGGCACGCTGCTGGGGAAAGCGGTTAACACCGCCACGGGGGCCGGTTACATCGTCAAAAGCGTGATGAATTCGATTGCGCCGGTGGTGTACTTCCTGATGTTCATCCTGATTAGCGTCGGGTTCTCGCTGTCGATCCTGCTGCCGTTCATTCCGCTGATTTACTGGATCATTGCCTGCACTAACTGGGTGGTCAGCGTGCTCGTCGGCGTGGTGGCCGGACCGCTCTGGGCCGCAACTCACATCGGCACCGATGAGGCGAAAGGCAGTCGCGCGAACTACGGGTATATATTCCTGATTGATGCCGCTATCCGTCCCTCGCTGATGGTCTTCGGCTTCTTTTTTGCGAGCCTTGTCGTGGTCGCCATCGGTACGCTGCTGAACATCCTCATGCTTCCGGCGATGGCTAACGTGCAGGCGAACTCCCTGACCGGCGTAATGAGCGTTATCGGCATCCTGATGATTTACGCCCGCATCTGTACCACGCTCGTTTCTTCGGCGTTCAGCCTTCAGGTTTACCTTCCGGATTACGTCATCGCATGGTTAGGCGGCCGTGAAAGTTCGCAGATGATGCGCGGCACCATGACGTCAGCGATGAATATGTTTGCCGGCTTCGGCTCGAAACTGGAGAGAACGCCCGGGCTTAAAAAACTTGGATCAAAAACGCCCGGCGATGGTGCCGACGGCTTCAAGCTCTGAAACAACCGCCTCAAATCCGGGGCGGTTTTTGGGGCGCAGCCGATGCCCCGGACACCACTGCACGGGTAATCGCGTAAAACGATTTAAACAAAGGGACAGGGTATGTTTTGTCTAACCGCCGCACGCGACGGCCAGACAAAACCCCTTGGTCAGGACTCCGTCCCGACACCCTTTTACCGTGCTCCCCTCGTATATTCGGCGAGGAATGAAACGATGAAAAAACCACGTAGCGAGAAACGCAGAAAGACCGAGCTGTTAACGAACGTCAGGTGTCACGATGAAGAAAAAACGCTCATTGTGAGTAAGGCTGAAGCGAAGGGCGTTAGCCTGGGAGCCTACATAAGGGATTGTGCCATGAGGCGAACAGTGAAGGAAAAGGGAGACGCCAGCGGGATTGATGCGATTGTTGCTCTCGGTGCCCGTCAGAAGCAGATTTATCAGCAGATTAAGGCGGAAGGGATGACGCCGGAACTGGATGCTGAATTCTCAAAAACGTTGCGGGAACTGAAAACAGCCCTTGAGAACTTTACCCCGTCGTAATAACCCACAAAAAAACGCCTCAGAGCCATTCTGAGGCGTTTTATCTTTTTGTCGGTACGTTTCTGTGTGTTTTCTGTTTAAACCACTGAGAGCGCCGCAGGGTTCGATTTAGACGGTAATTCTGCAATGGTGGCATACAGCCCCGCCAGCATCCGGCAGTTAAACAGCGTTCTGAGGGATGCCAGATCTTCCAGACCCAGTGCCTCCCGGCTGCGGGCAAGATGTTTCTTGATTGCGCTCTCCGTAATGCAACAAATGCTAGCCGCCTCCCGATTGCTCGTGCCCAGTGCGTACAAGGCCGCTGCGCGGAACTGTGATTCACTCAGCTCCGGGAAGAGGGAACGCAGCGGCCATGACTGAAAGGAGTTCAGCATATGGTCAATTTTAACATGCATGTCAGGCCTCCCTTTCCAGAATGCCAACCAGTTTCTGGCGAGCTTCATCGGCAAACACAGACAGTGCCAGCAAGGCCGTCTGTTGGTGTGGGGGGAGGGTGGGATAGTCCTTCTGCTCGATGATCAGG